>JAQCIX010000101.1 GCA_027593365.1 Verrucomicrobiota bacterium | reverse complement strand
ACCGGTCCGAGGCGCCTAAGGCTGGCGATCGAACATCTCGCCAATGAAAGAGGATGTTCCTGCTACTTTGTGGACCTCGATCCCCGTTGGGTGAAGCGTTTGATTTCCACCCAGCAATTTGATCAGGCACGAGCGTATATGGATCATGTGGTGGAACAGGCTCTCACCATTCTAAAACATCGTGAAGTGAGTGCACTCTTTACTACACCCAAGCTTTTAGAGGCACTTGCGGAGCGCCGAGATTTGGTCCAAGCCGGGATCAAAGGGGTTTTTTGCGGAGGCACCACCATGGACCGCCAATATGCCCGCTTTCTTATGGAAGAGGTATGCGAGGGAGGAAAAATCGGATTTGTACCCACTTATGGGAATACCCTGATGGGGTTGGCACGCCATCGCCCCTTCGGACCGGAAAATGATTATTCCATTGCTTACTATGCTCCCCAACCAAGAGCAGTCCTCCGGGTGGTTGAACCAGAGAGTGGTAATCCAGTCGAATATGATCAATGGGGGAGGGTGGAACTGACCACCTTAACCAAGGAATTTTTTATGCCTCGCTTTTTGGAGCGGGATGAAGCCATACGCCGAAAGCCATGGGCAGAGGCACCCTGGGATGGAGTCGCTGAAATTCGTCCGTTCGGGGCAATGGAAAAGAAAATTGTCGAAGGGGTCTATTAAATGAATCAAATAGTACACCACTTACCATGCCTTCGATTGGGCAACCCATACATCAGTCTCAATCAATCGGAGGTGGTCGATTATCGGGATGGAACCACACGGGCTACTCTTAGCCAGGTAAACCCTGGAGTAATCCGGCGCGACTTACAGAATATTTCTTCTGCCCGGAACAAACTCCAGAACTTCTCGACTCAAGAACTCATCGCAATTTGTAAGAAAGCAGGAGATTTGTTTCTCCATGCAAGTTTGCCTCTTGGAACCGGGAAGCATTTACAAAGTGCACAGGAGTATTGGGAAACCTTATCCTCCACCAGTGGATTGCCTCATGTGATGGTGCGAAAGAACATGGAGAAAATCCATTATGCTCTATGCAATATGGAAGTTATTCTTAACGGACTGACCCGTGGATTGGATGTAGGGGTGCTTGATCGTGGATATGGAGAGCAATCCGGGTCACCTGTCTGCTTTCACCCCACAACTCAAGCATTGGGCTTGGTGATGCCAAGTAATTCACCTGCCGTGAATTCTCTCTGGCTGCCTGCTATCCCTCTGAAAATTCCGGTGGTGATGAAGCCGGGCAAAGACGAGCCCTGGACCCCCTATCGCTTGATGCAGGCATTTATTGAAGCGGGTTGCCCAGCAGAAGCCTTTGGGTTTTATCCCACCGATCATGAAGGAGCTGCTGATATTCTAAGACTTTGCGACCGGGCTCTGATTTTTGGCGATAAATCGACGACGGATCTGTACGCAGGGAATCCAGGGGTACAAGTCCATGGACCCGGATTCAGTAAAGTGATCATTGCGGAGGATGAAATCGAAAACTGGAAGGATCATATCGAGGTGCTGGTCCGCTCGATCTCCGAAAATGGGGGCCGCAGTTGCATTAATGCATCTGCTGTGATTGTTCCCAAATATGCCAAAGAAATTGCGGATGAGTTGGGTCGTAGACTTGGACCCGTTAAACCCTTACCTGTGGATGATCCCCAAGCTGTGCTATCCGGGTTTGCCAACCCTAAAATGGCGGAGTGGATTGATGCTGCGATAGAGACAGATTTATCTGAATCTGGTGCCTATGATGCCACGGCCCCTTATCGGGATGGTTCCCGTTTGGTTGAGGCAGAGGGAGGAACCTATTTAAGACCGACTATTATTGCCTGTGATTCCATGGAGCACCCCTTAGCCAACCGGGAATTTCTTTGCCCTTATGCTAGTGTTATCGAATTACCCCAGGAAAAGATGCTCGATTTAATAGGACCAACTCTGGTGGTTTCAGCTATCACCAAAGATGATGTTTTCATTAAGGAACTCCTCCTTGATTCCCGTATAGAACGGCTCAATATAGGACCTATTCCGACCATGAAAATATCCTGGGACCAACCTCACGAAGGAAATCTATTTGAATTTTTATACAAGCGCAGATCTATCGGAATAGCCGCTTAGATAAGAATCCGCTTTGGGTAGATGCTAGAAAGTTTGGACCAAACATTCCCAGATACCCAGTTTTACAGCCCTGACGATCCTGTTGATCAGGAAGTGCTTTATGGCTTGGGATGTTCCCAAAGGGCAGGGGAGTTTGCCACCCGATTGGGAAGTCATGCCCTGGTAGTTACAGACTCTGGAATCATGGCTGCCGGGCATCCCCAAAAAATACTAAAATCTCTACAGTCTGCTGGAATTCAAACCCATCTTTTTGATGGAGTCATGGAAAACCCAACGGATACGAGTGTTCAGGGATGTGCCGCAAAGTTTAAATCGGATAAGATCGATTTCATTGTCGGTGTGGGAGGGGGTAGTTCGCTTGATACCGCTAAGGGCGTAAATTTCATTCTCACAAACGGTGGGTCGATGAACGATTATTGGGGTGTTGGGAAAGCAACGATTCCCCTGCTTCCAATGATCGCGATCCCCACTACCGGAGGAACAGGTAGTGAGTGCCAGTCTTACGCCCTGATATCCAACGACTCGAATCACCGAAAAATGGCCTGCGGAGATCCAAGTGCTTTACCCAAGATTACGCTTTTGGATCCGGAATTAACCTGCTCCCAGCCCTTCTCTGTCTGTGCGGCGACCGGAATGGATGCGCTTGCTCACGCCCTTGAATCTGCCGTATGCACGCGACGCAATGCCTCTTCTCATCGCCATGCCAAACAGAGCTTTTGCTTACTTGCTCAAAACCTGGAAAGGGTATGGATGGATCCAGATAATCTCGAAGCAAGGGGAAAGGTTTTGCTTGGCGCCGCTCATGCAGGTGCCGCGATTGAGAAAAGTATGCTGGGTGCCGCCCATGCTCTGGCAAACCCGCTTACCGCTCGTAAGGGGACTATTCATGGACAGGCGGTTAGCCTGGTATTGCCTGGAGTTTTAGATTTTAACAAAGAAGGGGCAGACATCCTTTCTATCTATGCAGAACTTGCCCGGGATGCGGGACTTGCTCCTTCAGGATGCGGGAACGAAGAATCGTTTCATTTACTCCTAAATAAAATAATCAATTTGCGGCAGCAGGCTCGATTGCCCGAACGGTTGTCTCAGGTTCATTGTAAGCTTGAAGACTTAACATCCCTCGCTTTGGAAGCTTCGGAACAGTGGACCGCTTCCTTCAATCCATTACCGGTACAGAAAGATGACTTGTTAGCGATTTATCAATCTGTTGACTCTTATTCTGTGCAGAAAACCAGATGAAAAAGAAGATCCTATTTTGGGTCGGAGCAGCCCTTTTGCTTACCCCATTTTGGGTATTTGCTGATTGGTTAAATCACAGAGGAGATTCTTCTCTTACCGGGGTAAGTTCAGGAGAGCTGGAAACCGAGCTAACCCTCGAGTGGACATTTGATGCGGGTAAATTTTTAAAATCTTCCCCTGTTGTTTCTGATAAACTTGTTTTTCTCGGAGGTTCCACTGGAAATTTTCACGCCTTGGACCGGGTCACCGGAAAAGAGGTGTGGAGAAAAAATATCGGAGTTGGAGTGGATGCACCTGCTCTGATTCAAGAGGGTTGTGTCTATGTAGGTACCAAGGATGGATTTGTAGTTTGCCTGGATGCCAAGACTGGGGAAAAGAAATGGAGTTATGAGACCATGGGCGAAATCGTGGGTGCTCCCAATATCGCTGCTCACCCAGAGGATGGGCGTCTGCTACTACTGGTTGGTAGCTATGATAATTTTATTCATTGTTTAGATGCGAAGGACGGAAAGCTTCTATGGAAGTTTGAAACCATGAACTACATCAATGGAACCCCTGCGATTTGGGATAAGCAAGCCGTGGTCTTTGGGGGATGCGATGCCCAGCTCTATGTCATTTCATTACTGGATGGCCAACTTATCAGGCAGGTAGATTTGGGTGCTCCCATTGCATCTTCTGTGGGGTTAATGGATCGATTTGGTTATGTCGGAAACATGGACAAATCCGTGCAGGCAATCGATCTTACCACAGGTCAGTTAGTCTGGTCCTACCAACCGAAAAATTTCCCCTATTTTTCATCTCCGGCTCTAAACGAGGATTTGGTTATTATTGGAGGAAGGGACAAGGGCCTTCATGGGATTGATAGAAAAACTGGTTCCGAGGTATGGCGATATGCAGCCCGTGGCCGTATCGATAGTTCTCCCGTGATCGTTGGCGAAAAAGTGGTGGTCGGGACCATGGATGGTAAACTTTGCCTGATCCGTTTAAATTCAGGAGAGCTCATTACCGAATACGAAATAGGAGCATCCATTTCTTCGACCTGTGCGGTATCCGATGGGTGGATTTTCGTTGGGTGTGAAGATGGAACGCTATATACATTCAGCACAAAGAGCCCATGAGTGATCCTACCATCATTAAGCCAGACCGGGAAACCAAGGAAGATACCAAGGCGGGAAACTACTTTATTGCCAACTATCCACCTTTTTCCTTTTGGAATGAGAAGGATATTCCGATGGTTGGCTCCTTATTAAACAGTCCAAAACCAGGGAAGGCACCTCTAGGGTTATACTACCATGTGCCTTTTTGCAGGAAGCGTTGCCATTTTTGCTACTTCCGTGTCTACACCGATAAAAATTCCGCTGATGTTCGTAGGTATTTGGATGCAACCATGCAGGAACTGGAAACCTATGCAGCGTCTTCTTACCTTAAGGGCAGGAAGCCAAAGTTTGTTTATTTTGGTGGAGGCACGCCTTCATATTTATCTGCCCAGCAGTTGACCGAACTGACGGACCGCATGAAGGAGATCATGCCGTGGGACGAAGCGGAAGAAGTCACCTTCGAATGTGAACCTGGAACTCTAACTGAAAAGAAAGTTCAGGCAATTCGGGACTTTGGGGTGACCCGCCTCAGCCTGGGGATCGAAAATTTTTCGGATCACATCCTCGAAACCAATGGGCGTGCCCACCGGTCGGGTGAAGTGTATCGTGCGTTTCAATGGGCCAGGGATGCTGGTATCCAAAACATCAATATCGATCTGATTGCGGGTATGCTTGAGGAAACGGATGATAACTGGTCGGACTGTATCGAAAAGGTGATCGAACTAAATCCGGATTGTGTGACCATTTATCAAATGGAGGTACCTTTCAATACCACCATATACAAGTCGATGAAAGAAGAGGGGAAGTTGTCCGCCCCCGTTGCAGATTGGCCGACCAAAAGACGATGGGTTTCAGAGGCCTATGCTAAACTGGAACAAAATGGATATACCATTACCAGTACCTGTACCGCAGTAAAGAACCCAGAGCAGACTAAGTTTTTATACCGTGATCATTTATGGGGGGGTGCAGATATGGTTGCCCTGGGAGTGGCCTCTTTTGGGCATTTGGGAGGAATCCACTACCAAAACATCACCCACTTTGAAGAGTACTGCAACACCGTGGAGAGTGGTGATAACCTTGTTCGGAGAGCCCTTCTTACCACGGAAGAGGAACGATTTATCCGTGAATTTATTCTTCAATGGAAACTCGGTTCGGTGAAGCCAAGTTACTTTTTGGAAAAGTTTGGAGTCGATATTGAATCGCGGTATCAAGCGGAACTTGCCCAATGGCAGGACAAGGGAATGGTTGAGAAACATTCGGATGCATGGGTTCTTTCCCGGGATGCCCTGCTCCGGGTAGATTCCTTGCTTCATCAATTTTTTCTTCCTCAGCACAGCGATGCAAAATATGTCTAGGTAGATAAACCCATCCAAACATGGCAGATATTCAAAAGACTTTCCCTGGGTTGCTTCATCCGTTGAGCCTCATGCGTCGTGCACGAGGTTTGGCATCTTTATCCCATCAGGAGATCGACCCAAGTGAATTACCCGAACCCTATCGTCAGTTGCTTGCTCACGAGGGAGATATGACCAGCAGGCTGGAAAACTATTACCGCTCGACTATTGGAGTCAAAATTTTGCGCTCTTCAAACGATGGTAAAAATTACTTTAGGGAGGTTCTGTTACAAACCAACGAACCCTCTCCAAGGTCGATTGAGTATGGTGCGATTGAAATCCAATTGGGACAGCTACCA
>JAQCIX010000100.1 GCA_027593365.1 Verrucomicrobiota bacterium | reverse complement strand
GGAGAGGATTTGGAGGGTCAGGGATTATCCAAAGCCAAGGAAGTGGCCCAAGAGGGGATTAAAATATTCACCATAGGAATTGGATCGGAAGAAGGGTCTTTTATACCGACTGACCCAGTAAATCAAAATGCCCAAAGCTTCCTGACAGATCGGTCCGGCAAAAGAGTGTTAACTCGATTGGATGAAGATGCCCTCAGGAACATTGCCTCCAGCACAGGTGGTCAATACATACAAATTGGATCTACAGGGGAAGGCATTGCCCATGTTTTCTCTGAATTACAAACCTATGGTCTTAAGAAGACTCGTCAACAATTGTCCACATCTCTCCCGATTAACAGATACCAAATTTTTGTTTTTCTCGGACTCATTTTTCTGATTTCTGAAATCCTTACTTCAACGGCAAAAAAGAAAGTTTCTTCAGCCAGCCTGAGCCTTTTTTTTGCTTTCTTATTTTTTTTCTCTGGGTGCTGGAAAACTGAAAATATCAAATTGGCAGAAGAAGCAGTCGAAAATGAAGATCCACTAAAAGCGGCTGAACTTTATCTCAAGGAAGCAGAGAATATTGAAGATCAGGAAAGCCATGATCTAGGTAAATTATATTTGAACGCGGGTCTTGCTTACCTGGATGCTGGTCAGTTAGCAGAAGCTGAAAAATATCTTCACCTATCATTAAATACATTAACGGACTTCCCTGAATTACAATCCAAGGCCTTAAGTGCTCTAGGAAATCTTCACTACAGAAAGACAAATACCTACTTAGATAAGCAAGATGTAAATCGTGCTAGAAGTTCTTGGGAAAAAGCTAAGGAATTCTACTCTTCATCCCTTTCCATCAATGGAAATTCCATAGCGAAGGAAAACCTTCAATACCTTAATCAACAGATTACCGATAAGATTGAAGCATTCGTTTCCAAGATTCAAGGTATAGTATGGAGAGATGTAAATGGAAATGGACAGCAGGACAGTAATGAACCTTTACTTTCAGCCAAGGTTTTTTGGGATCGGAATAGCGACGGAGACCTTAATGATTCCCTAGAACCTTTTGTGGAAACTAATTCAAAGGGACAGTTTGCATTTGAATGGATTTCAGGGATATATCCGACCTCATTGAAAATTGGTTCTGAGCTTGTTACGGAAGAGAATCGATCTTCCGATCTTACACTACTCCCGCTCTTCCAACCTCCACCTCCCCCACTTAATCCGAACCAGGTAAAGAATCATTTCATAAAAATGGACAAACCCTCATCATATTCAATCATGATTCCCTGGCGGGCTGCCCCGATCATAAGGGGGAAGGTTTGGAACGACCAAAACCGTAATTCTTTCCTGGACCAAAATGAGTCAGGAACGTCTACAGTAACCGTTTTTCTGGACGGAAATGGGAACTCACAACTAGATCAAAATGAAACATCCTTTAAACCAAGTAAAGATGGTAGCTTTTCCCATATTTCCGCGCCTGGCCAGTACGCAGTATGCATTCAACCAGACAATCCTGATGCAAATATCACCCTGCCTTTTGAAAACCCTCATGCCTACTTGACCTGGATAGATTTTGAGAAATCTACCGAGCCACTCTTATTCGGAATTTATGAACCACCTTCGGATAACAACTCCTCGGATTCGCAGAACCAGCAAAATGAAATGAACGAGGAACCCGAACAACAAGAAAACAAGGATCCGTCGGAAGATGCCAATTTTCAGGAAACCAACGCATTGTATGAAAGGTTGTTACAGGAAACTGAGTCGAAAAGTAAGCCACTTCAAGTAGAAGTTCAGCGATATGACCCGACTCTCACAGGACGAGATTACTGATGATTTTTAAATATTACTCGATCCTAATGCTCGCCTTTTATTTAACGGGCACAACCTTGTTTGCTCAGGGAAAGATTCGGGTCGAGACTTCCTTTGAACCAACAACCATTACTTTATCCAATACATCTACCTACAAAATTATTATTCACGGTAGCCAACAAGCCCCGGGGGGATCTGTCCCCCCAGTCGATGGGTTGAATTTCTCATCTCCGCCAAGAACCCTTCGATCTGCCTCATTCGTCAATGGAGTACCTTCCGTAAGATTCGAATTAACCTTTACTGTGACACCACAAAAAACTGGCACTTTTACTGTTCCTGCTTGGGAAGTTCGAGTGGAGAACGAAACCTTTAAGGTACCATCTGCTCAGTTGCAGGTACTTCCTCCGAATCAAAAAGATAAACTTCGACAAGCTGAACAAAGACAACAGCAGGAAGACCTTCGACAGGCCGCTTTTATGGAGTTCTCTAGTCCTAGGCCTTTTTTATTTAAAGGGGAAACTGTTGAAGCACAAGTGAGTCTCTACCTTTGGGATAGACTACCCGTTACCCGAATAGATCAAGTGCCATTAAAAAATGTAGATAGTGTATCTGTCACTGAACTTGGCCAACCTATAGAACAACGTAATGTAAAAAGATTTAACAAGACCTACTCAGTTTACTCATGGGTCTTTGGCCTTACGGGAGCCATTGTCGGAACCCACAAAATCCAGTTTGAATCATCAATCCGAGTAAGAGTCAGAAATAACCGAAACTCACCTTTTAATAATCCGTTTTTTAATGATCCCTTTTTTGGATTTGGCCGGGAAGAAGGATTACAAGTTCTATCCAACTCCTTAAACTTAGAGATTAAACCCCTTCCGCAAGCCAATCGGCCAGACTTTTTTCAAGGTGCTATTGGTAATCTTAAGATCCAAACAAGCCCCGATAAGGATCATGTTACAGTCGGGGATCCAATAAGATTAACCTGCTCAATATCAGGAAGTGGTAATTTTGGAGCCATGCCAGCTCCTGTTTTATCTTTAGGCAAGGATTTTAAATCTGGCCCCCCCGCCTTTTCCTTTGATGGAAATGAGAAAACGAAGCAACAAGGTGCCCAGATATTTGAATACATTGTGACACCACTGAAGGCTGGCATTCTGGAAATCCCTCCAGTCTCTTTTTCCTATTTCAACCCTGAGCTCGAAGAATATTATTCTATAAGATCAGAATCCCATCAGATTCGAGTAGACCCAGGTGAAGAATGGGTTCAGCCAGCAGTTAACTCCTCGCTTGATGCAACGAAACAGACCTCCCCCCTACATACCCAAGATTTGTTTCAAACAGAATCGGACCCGGGCGATTGGGAGCCCACCTTAGCATTATCTGAACCTCGGTATTCATACTGGTTTTGGCTTTTTCAAGTCTTCTCATTCATCTTAGCTATTTCAATTGGGCTTCTTCGCCTTAAAAAGAGCTCATCTTCTACTAATTTGTTAAAGCAAAAAGAGAAGTTGCTTGCCCAAAAAACTCGAGACTCTTTAAAACACAAAGATGTTGCTGGATTTTATCGCAACCTTAGTAAAGGCATCAAACTTAGAGTAGGTATCGCCTGTCATTATTCAAACACTCAGGCACTGTCGAGCTCTGAGGTTATTCATTTACTACAGAGTTCTTCTCTCTCTCAAGAAATTGTCCAAGAAGTTATTCAAGTATTAAAACAATGCGACGAGCAAGAATATGCGGGTTCCACTTCAGGCAAGGAAGACCTTGTGGTTATCTTCCAGAGGACTCAATCGCTCATGAAGAAAATAAAGTGAAAAAACATTACCTTATTCTTTTCATATTCTTTCTCCCAAGTTGGTTTTGCATGGGAGATTCTAAGGAGCAAATGTTTTATGATGCGGTCAGGACTGAAGCGTCAGGCGACCTGCAAGAGGCACTCAAGATTTATTCAAATCTTTCAAGTCACATGCATTCGGCTCCCCTTCACGCCAACATAGCAAATCTGTACTACAAATTAAGTGACTACCCACTCAGTGTTTTGCATTTCCGCAAAGCCCTCCTCCTTAACCCTCAAAACCGTGAGTATAAATCTTCTTTGTCACTTGCTTTGGATAAATGTGGGATTTCTTCAGATCAGAGAGCGGACACAAATCTTTCCTTTTCCATAGAGTTCTATCCATACCTACATTTCCTTTTAAGTGCTTTGATTTGGAGTGGAATCATCACATTCATTTGGTTCTTTCGCTTTCCATTGAAAGGTAAATCTTTCTACCTAATCATATGTGCCTGGGTCACCTCGGTGATCTTGCTCTACCGTTATTATGATCAATGCAATGATCTATTATCCACACTCAAACATGAGGGGATCGCATATCACCCTACTGAGCTTGAAGGTAACCAAACCAATGAGGTTTCCTTGAGAGTTTTTGCCGGAAATGGAAGTACATCGAACACAGCAGTTCCGGCTGGTACCAGCTTATTTTTAGATCTTGGCAGCGATGATGAACCGAGAACTCACTCCAGTCCAAATGGAGAAAAATGGTTTCTTGTACGGAGTTTCTCCGGTGCGAATAAGGGTTGGGTTAGAGAAGATGAATTTATCAAAATCATAAATTAACCAACCTCTTATTTAGTGGTTGGGTAAAATCAGGGTTTGCAGGAAGCTAGATCAACTTGCTTCTATCAATTTTTTCAATGGCGAAATACTCTCCTTGAAACTTTAGATCCACTACTTCACGCACTGCCCTAGGCAATGCTTCCATTCTTTGCTTAATCAGCTCCGGATCAGTGGATTGCAGCGGGTTTTTCTTTAAATTAGGAGGAGTAACATCGGCCTCTTCTTTGACACAAAGGATTGTACTCTCTTCGTTTGAAACTTGAGGTGCCCCTGAATTTGAATCTGCGGTTTGATCATCCCCGGAAGGTTTTGGCAAAATATTTGGCTCAAAATTTTCCTCAACGAACTTTCGGGTTTCGGGTAGTTTTTCTGCAGTGGGGAGTACGGTAGCTAATTCTTTGCTGGTATCTGCCTTAAGAGTTTTAAGGTTTTCCTGATCAGCTAAAGTCGTTTTTTTTTTGGAATCTTTGGGAGTGATTTGAGTGATTTTTCGGATTACATGATCAATGGAACGCATACGCCCCGCTTCCACGGCCCGAAAGAGAGTCACCTCAAAATTTGATTTTTCAGAAAGACCCGACCTGACCAAGGATTCACCATCTCGTAACTCATCCAAAATTCGAGCGATTCGTTCAGGAGATAAATGAGGGTCATTAGAGCTAAGCGAACACACCAAGGTGCTCCGAAAACATTCGGAAAGATCGAGTAAAGCTCGGTAAAAGTCTAATCCAGCATTGGAATATTCATCAGATAGTTTGAGGATTGAATCGTAATCTCCATCCAGCACGGCCACTTTCAGATCGATAATGGATTGAGCAGAAGCAAGTCCGTATACCTCAAGCACATCCGATTGTTTAATCTGATGTCCGCAAAAAGAAATCATTTGGTCTAGAATACTTTGAGCATCGCGCATTCCTCCCATCGCCATTCGGGCAATAGCTCCAAGGGCTTCTTCATCGATTTCAATAGATTCAGCCGCACAGATCTCTTTGAGTTTTCCAACAATCAATGGAGCAGGGATCGAACGAAACTCGAACCTTTGGCATCTGGAAACAATCGTTGGCAAAACTTTATGAGATTCGGTGGTAGCAAAGACAAATTTCACATGAGGAGGAGGTTCTTCCAAAGTTTTAAGAAGGGCATTAAATGCCTGCTGGCTAAGCATATGTACCTCATCGATTACATATATTTTATAGCGACATTGGGAAGGTGCATACTGGCATTCATCCCTCAAATCACGAACTTGCTCCACGGAATTGTTGGATGCACCGTCTATCTCGATCACATCAAGACATCTTCCTTCCATGATGGACTGACCTATTTCGGAGTCTTCGGGCACCTCAAGCGAGGGTCCATTTTCCCAATTTAAGGACTTGGCAAAAAGGCGGGCAGAAGTCGTTTTACCCGTTCCTCGAGGTCCAACAAATAAGTATGCGTGGGCAATCCGGCCTAAATCTATAGCATTCCCGAGAGTTTGGACCACATGGTCCTGACCAACCAGCTGTGAAAACTGCTTGGGCCGCCACCGGCGGGCAATCACTTGATAGGGTGCTTGAGTCATTGTAACGAAACACTTCTATTTGTTCACCTTCTCATTTGGGGGCAAGCGAAACCCATTCACAATTTTCAATAATCCAGAATTGATTAGGAAAATAGACACAAAAAAGGCCAGGCACCCCACAGCACACAACCATTGAGAATACCGCTGCTTCCTTCCGGACCTGACGGGGTTCTTCCAATCGTCGTCGCATGGGACCCGAC
>JAQCIX010000005.1 GCA_027593365.1 Verrucomicrobiota bacterium | reverse complement strand
CCGTTTACATGATGGATTGGAAGCTGTTTTTCGTGAAATCTTTCCGATTCTCAGTTATGACGAAAAATCCAGACTAGAGTATGTCAGCTATTCAATAGGCGACTCCAAGCTTTCCGAAGTTGAGTGTATCGATCAAAAATGCACTTATTCCGCGCCTCTCCAAGTAAAACTAAGGCTACGTTTAGAAGTTGAGGGACAAAACAAGCCTTTTTACAGTGAAGAAGAAATTTTTATGGGTGATTTGCCCATTATAACTGAAAGAGGTTCATTTATAATTAACGGAGCCGAAAGAGTTGTAGTTAGCCAATTACATCGTTCCCCTGGCGTAAGTTTTGAAGAATCAACCCATACAAGCGGTAAAACACTGCATGGCTTTCGTATCATACCTGATCGAGGAACTTGGATTGAAGCTCAATTCGATCAACATGATTTGCTTTATGTCTATTTGGATAGACGACGTAGGCGCAGAAAATTCCTCATCACGACTTTCCTAAGAGCCCTGATGGATTGGGACCCATCCAAGGATAAAGATTCTGATCAAAAAATTATCGATCTTTTTTATAACATTGAGACCCTTTCCATTGAAGAACTCATTAACAAGGAAAATGTTTCCAATTATGTTCTTGTGGAACCGATGTTCGATCGGGCAAAAGGGGTGGTTCTTGCAAAAGCTTTTGAACCGCTGACAAAAACATACCTCAGGACATTTGTCAAAGCTGGGGAGAAAACATTACGGGCTATTGATACGAGTGTAGATGATGGGGCAATTATCCGATGCCT
Organism: Verrucomicrobiota bacterium; assembly: GCA_027593365.1. GTDB lineage: Bacteria > Verrucomicrobiota > Verrucomicrobiia > Opitutales > Seribacteraceae > Chordibacter. Next base: position 33,528 of record JAQCIX010000005.1, on the reverse strand, counting down.
TAAAAAAGACACATCCAAAAATAAGGAAGAAGCTCTCAAAGAAATTTACAAGAAGCTGAGACCTGGTGAGCCTCCACACAAAGCTAATGCGGAAGCTTTAATCAATCGTTTGTTTATTGATTCAAAGAGATATGATTTAGCGAAAGTTGGCAGGCACATGCTTAACTTAAAGCTCGGCTTAGATACACCGCTTGAAGTGAGAGTAACGACCGTTGAGGACCTTGTAGCTGCCACCAGAAAACTCACCGATTTAAAAAGAGGTAAAACAGACGAGCAGATGGCCCGTGAGGATGCTGGATCCATTTTTGATATGGGGATCGATGATATCGACCACCTTGGAAATCGCCGAGTGCGCACAGTTGGAGAATTGCTCGCCAATGTATGTAGAAGTGGATTGGCTCGCACTGAAAGAGTCGTGCGTGAGCGCATGACTCTCTATGATCAAGGAGTTGAAAGTTTATCGCCCGGAAAACTTATTAATCCGAAAGCTCTCACGACTGTAATTCGAGATTTCTTTGCTAGAAGTCAATTGAGCCAATTTATGGACCAAATTAATCCATTGGCAGAAATGACTCATAAACGAAGATTATCTGCTCTCGGTCCAGGCGGACTAAATCGTGAGCGTGCTGGTTTTGAAGTACGAGATGTTCACCCAACACACTATGGCCGTATTTGCCCGATTGAAACTCCCGAGGGTCCTAATATTGGCTTAATTAATACTCTATCTACTTACGCCAAAATAGATCAATTTGGCTTTTTACAGTCACCTTACCACAAAGTAACTGACGGGGTTGTTGATAAAAACCCTAAAAATGTCGCCTATCTGAACGCATTTGAAGAAGAGAAGTATATAATTGCTCAAGCAAACAGCGAAATTGACGCAAAAACTCTCAAGCTCAAGGGAAGACCCACTTGCCGTTACCGGGACCAAGTGCAGGAGTATGATCCCGAAGAAATCAACTATATGGATGTATCTCCTAAGCAAGTTGTTTCGGTTGCAGCTGGACTGATTCCTTTTATCGAGCACGACGATGCGAACCGGGCGCTCATGGGTGCGAATATGCAACGCCAAGCTGTTCCCTTATTACAAACAGAATCTCCATTTGTCGGCACGGGTATTGAACGTAAAGTTGCAGAAGATTCTAAGACAGTTACCATTTCTGAATCAGAAGGTATTGTTGCAATCGCTGATGGTAATCGGATTGTTGTTTCTGATGATGGCACCCTCCCTCCCCGATTCCTCAAAGAGCCAAGAAGTGATCATAAAAGAGGCATTTATTGTTACGAATTGAGAAAATTTTTAAGATCAAATGCTGGAACTTGCTTTAATCAAAAACCCATTGTTCGCAAAGGAGATAAAGTAAAATTGGGACAAGCTCTTGCTGATGGAGCTAGCACTGAGAATGGTGAGCTCGCAATTGGTCGAAATATCCTTGTGGCCTTCATGCCATGGAAAGGCTACAACTTCGAAGACGCTATCCTGATTTCCGAGAAGATTGTTAAAGATGATATTTACACATCTATACATATTGAAGAATTCGAAGTCACAGCTCGGGACACCAAGCTAGGACCCGAAGAAATCACCCGAGATATACCAAATGCAGGTGAGGAAGCTCTCAGAAATCTTGATCATCTGGGTATTGTCAGAATTGGTGCAGAGGTGAAACCCGGAGACATTTTAGTTGGTAAAATTACTCCTAAAAGCGAAACCGATTTAGCCCCTGAAGAAAAACTTCTTAGAGCAATTTTTGGTGAAAAAGCTGCTGATGTTAAAGACAGCTCTTTGCGCGTTCCCTCAGGTACCCAAGGAATTGTTATGGACATTAAAGTGTCTAGCCGAACGGATGCGGAACAGGAGAAACTATCTCCTTCAGATTTTCGCCGTCAGATGAAGCAGATTAAGGAAGACTACCGAAACCAAACTGAAGATCTCCGTGCTCAGCTTACAGAATCCTTATCCAATATTTTATTAGGAGAAAAGATACCCCTGAATGTTACTAATTCGGAAACAGGTGATATCATTATTCCAGCAAATCGTAAGATTACTAAAACATTGCTTAGAAGATTGGCTTCGGTTCACCAGTTTATTGATATCCCACCTTCTCCTGTTAGGATCAAAGTTTTCGAGATCATAGAAAGTTATGAATCTAAATTTCAAGATCTCGAGGATGATAAAGATAGAAAAATAGAAGCTGTTGAACATGGAGACTCCATTGATCAGGGTGCTATCAAAAATGTCCGTGTGTTTATTGCAAAAAAGCAGAAAATGCGTGTGGGTGATAAAATGGCAGGACGCCATGGTAATAAAGGTGTAGTTGCGAAAATTGTTCCTGAAGAAGATATGCCTTTTCTTCCTGACGGTACACCTATTGAGATTTGCCTAAATCCCCTCGGTGTTCCCAGTCGAATGAATGTGGGGCAGGTTTTAGAGACTCACCTCGGTTGGGCATGTAAGAAGCTAGGTCTAAAGGTGGCTACCCCAATTTTTGACGGAATCCCAGAGGATCGGATCCAAGAATATCTTAGAGAAGCTGAACTTCCTGAAAACGGAAAGAGTGTTCTTTATGATGGTTGTACTGGAGAGCCCTTTTATCAGCGGATCGTAGTTGGGTATATGTATATGCTCAAATTGAACCACTTGGTGACAAGTAAAATCCACGCCCGAGCTGTTGGACCCTACAGTCTTATCACGCAGCAACCCCTTGGCGGAAAAGCCCAATATGGTGGTCAGAGATTTGGTGAGATGGAAGTTTGGGCTTTAGAAGCTTATGGTGCGGCATACACTCTACAGGAGATCCTTACGGTGAAATCTGATGATGTTTTAGGACGAACTAAAATTTATGAGTCTCTCGTTAAAGGAGATAACTCATTACAAGCAGGCACCCCGCAATCCTTTAATGTTTTAATGAAGGAAATGCAAAGCTTGTGTTTGGATGTCCGCGTGCGTGGGGAAGAGGGTTTATAATCCGTACAAGATTTAGAAAAAACTAAGACTAATTTAATATTATGAGCGTAGAAGCACTTAACGAGACACTTGGAATAGATGTTGGCCCAATGGACAGGGTATCGATTACGGTAGCAGATCCTGAAATCATTCGTTCTTGGTCAAAGGGTGAAGTTAAAAATCCTGAAACCATCAATTACCGGACTTTTAAACCTGAACCTGGTGGCCTATTTTGCCAAAAAATATTCGGCCCTGTACGTGATTACGAATGTGCATGTGGTAAGTACAAAAGAATAAAATACAAAGGTGTAGTTTGTGACCGTTGCGGTGTTGAAGTAACCGTTTCTAGGGTGCGTAGAGAGCGTATGGGTCACATTGAGTTAGCTGTTCCTGTATCTCATATATGGTTTTTGAAAAGTATGCCTAGCCGCCTTGGCTTACTCATGAATATGACTGCAAAGAGCTTGGAAAGAGTTCTTTATTATGAGCAGTATTTGGTTACGGATCCGGGTAATACGCCTTTGGAGGATCGACAGCTTTTGTCAGATAAAGAATACCGCGAAGCTCTCGATGAGTATGGAGATGAATTTGAAGCTAAAATGGGAGCTGAAGCTGTTCGTGATGTTTTGAGCCGCTTGGATCTTCAGGATGAATTAGACGATCTTTACGATCAGATTCATGATACGAAATCCAAGCAGATGAAGAAAAAACTAGCCAGTCGCCTCCGGGTGGTGAAAGGTTTTCTGCAATCTGAGGCATCACCTGAATGGATGATTTTAGAATCCATACCTGTGATCCCACCTGATTTGCGTCCTTTAGTTCCTCTTGAGGGAGGAAGGTTTGCGACGAGTGATCTCAACGATCTTTACCGCAGAGTCATTAATCGTAATAACCGTCTCAAAAATTTATTACAATTAAAGACACCTGATGTGATTATTCATAATGAGAAGAGAATGCTACAGGAAGCTGTAGATGCTCTTTTTGACAATGGTAGGCATGGTCGTGCGATCACTGGTTCTGGGAATCGCCCACTTAAATCTTTAAGTGATATGCTCAAGGGCAAGCAAGGTCGGTTTAGGCAAAATTTGCTTGGTAAGCGCGTAGATTACTCTGGTCGTTCTGTTATCGTTATTGGTCCTGAGCTGAAACTCCACCAATGCGGATTACCCAAGAAAATGGCTCTCATATTATTTGAACCATTCATCATTCGTAGACTTAAAGAATTAGGTTTTGTGCACACCGTAAGAGGTGCACGAAAAATGATCGAAACTCGCTCTCCTGAAGTGTGGGATATATTAGAGGAAGTCACCAAGGGTCATCCGGTTTTACTTAATCGTGCTCCTACCCTTCACCGATTATCGATTCAAGCTTTTGAGCCCGTTTTAATTGAGGGTAATGCTATTCGGGTACACCCTTTGGTGTGTACGCCATACAATGCAGACTTTGACGGCGATCAAATGGCAGTCCATGTCCCACTCTCAGTTGAGGCAATCATGGAGGCAAAATTGCTCATGATGGCTACTCACAACATCTTTTCGCCATCGAGTGGTAAGCCAATTCTGACTCCATCTCAAGACATCGTTTTGGGTTCATACTTTCTTACGATGAACCCCAAAAAGGAGATGCCAGAGGATAATATAAGATTACCTCTGATTGCATCTCTTGAGGAAGCCTTAAGTGCACTCCAAGATGGTGCTTTAGCCTTGCATGATTGGATTGATTTAGAAAATCCTGACAAAGGTAAAAATACTCACTTTGGGATTTCTGGACGAAGTGTAGTAAGAACCACGGTTGGTCGGGTTTTATTCAACACAATATGGCCAGAGGTATTAGGTTTTTTCAATAAACCTGCACTCAAAGGTGATTTGGGTGATCTTATTCTTGAAACCTATCGTCTCACTGGAAAAGAAAACACGATCATTGCCTTGGACAAGCTCAAAGAAATGGGTTTTGATATGGCGACGAAAGCTGGTATTTCAATCGGTATTTTCGACATGATCATCCCCGCGGAAAAGAAAGATCGTATCGTTTCTGCTAGGAAAGAGATCGACAAAATCGAGGATCAATTTCGCAAAGGAATCATTACTAGGGGAGAAAGACACAATAAGATCATCGATGTTTGGACATCTGCAACAGATGATATCGCGAAAAATGTGTTCGCTGCGCTGGAGGAAAACCTCGGTAAGGATACAATTAACCCAGTTTACTTAATGATGGATTCTGGTGCTCGTGGTAACCGTCAACAAGTTCGACAGCTTTGTGGTATGCGTGGATTAATGGCGAAGCCCTCAGGCGAGATTATCGAACAGCCGATCCTTTCTTCTTTCAGAGAAGGTCTTTCTGTTCTTGAATATTTCATGTCTACTCATGGTGCTCGAAAAGGTCTTGCGGATACTGCCTTGAAAACAGCCGATGCAGGGTACTTAACCCGAAAGCTTTGTGATGTTGCTATGGATTGCGTGATTGCTAAACAAGATGATCATAGGCGTGATGGAGTAGTCAAAAAAGCTATTATGGAGGGTGATAATGAAATCGTCCCACTTCGTGATCGTATTATCGGTCGTTACTCTGCTGAAGATATTGCAAATCCATCTAATCCGAGTGAAATTTTGGTTTCCTCTGGATCTTTAATTACGGAAGCGATCGCGGAGAGTTTGGATGCATCTGGCATCACCAGAGTTCGTGTGATGTCCCCGCTCTCCAGTCGTATTAAAAATGGAATGACTTCCATGGAGTATGGAATTGACCCATCAACTAACGCTCTTGTTAAACAAGGTTCAGCAGTCGGTATCATAGCAGCACAATCGATTGGTGAACCAGGAACCCAGCTTACCATGCGTACATTCCACATTGGAGGAATTGCAAGTGCGGGAAGAGAAGAGCCAGTCATTCACATCCGTAAAGCTGGAAAACTTAAGTTTGTTGGATTGCGCTTAGTAACACTTGCCAATGGGCAACAGGTTTCTCTCAACAAAACTGGTTCCATTCAGGTACTCGATCCAGATGGCAGAATTATTGATGATTACCCAGTTCCTGCTGGTGCGCTACTTCACTTCAGAGACGAAGATGAAGTAGAAGAATCCACCCTGCTTGCACAATGGGACCCTTACAATATTCCTATTCTTTCAGAAAAGAAGGGTGTCATTGGGTTTGAGGACATGCTCCCTGGGGTTACAACGAAAGTGGAAAAAGATGCTTCAGGTGGAAAATCAATGGTTGTCATTGAACACAAAGAAGACCTTAACCCGCAAATTATTGTTAAAGACACCAACGGTAAGCCGATTGCAACCTATTCCGTTCCAACGGGTGCTCAAGTAGCAGTTGATGAAGGTACTCGTATTGATGCGGGTTCAATTATCGCAAAGACTCCTAGGCAAGCTTCAAAAACACAAGACATTACAGGAGGTTTACCTCGAGTAGCTGAGTTGTTTGAAGCTCGTCGACCCAAGGAAAGCAATGTCGGTCAAATGGCCAAAATCGATGGCATTATTACCGAAGCTGGAACATTAAGATCAAAGAAAAGATTGTTGGTTACCAATGAGGATACTGGCCAAGTAGAAGAACACCTTATCCCCCATGGTAAGCATGTTTTGGTACAACACGGGGATTTTGTACACAAGGGACAACTCATTACAGAAGGTGCTAAAGACCCACATGAAATTTTAGAAATTCTTGGTCCATCCGCCGTTCAAGAATACCTGATCGAAGAAATTCAGAAAGTATATCGACTACAGGGTGTTACCATTAATGATAAGCACCTTGAAGTTATTATTTCGAGGATGCTTTTCAAGGTAAGAATTACAGATCCGGGTGATGCAGAATTTTTCTGGGGAGACCAAATTGACCGATTTGCCTTCTTGAATGCGAATGAATCTATTGCCCAAAAGGGAGGAAAGCCGGCGGAGGCCGAACCAATACTACTCGGTATTACCAAAGCCTCTCTTGAAACGGACAGTTTTATCTCTGCAGCTTCATTCCAGGAAACCACCCGAGTGCTCACTAATGCCGCAACTCTAGGTAAAGTCGATGAATTGAACGGATTTAAAGAAAATGTTATCATGGGTCATTTGATCCCTGCAGGAACAGGTTTACCAAAGTGGAGACGATTGAAAGTAGATAGTTTAGGCACTAGCAGCTCAGAGACTATGACTGCATAAAATAACCTTTTCATTTATGTCTTGAAATTCTTGAAAATTAACTTACTTTAGATCCTTTACCCTCAAATTTCAACTATGCCTACGATTAACCAATTGGTACGAAAAAACCGTCGCTTACAAAAGGCGAAAACGAAATCACCAGCACTCAAGGCTTGTCCTTTTCGTAGAGGTGTTTGTGTACAGGTTACCACTAGAACGCCCAAGAAGCCTAACTCTGCGGTTCGTAAAGTTGCCAAGGTTCGTCTTACCACGGGTTATGAGGTAATTGCTTACATTCCAGATGAAGGGCATAATTTGCAGGAACACAGCATTGTCCTTTTAAGGGGTGGCCGTGTGAAGGATCTGAACGGTGTGCGCTACCACATTGTTCGTGGAACTTTGGATTGTCAGGGAGTTGAGAAAAGACGTCGGAGTAGATCCAAATATGGCGTTAAAAAACCTAAAAGCTGATTAACCTATGTCTAGGAGACGCCAAGCAAACAAAAGACCAGTGCAGCCAGATCCCCGTCACGGCAGCACCCTTATTAGTTCTTTAATCAACATTGTCATGTTAGATGGCAAAAAATCTGTTGCCCAACGGGTCGTCTACTCGGCTATCGAAAAAATGGCTGAGAAGCTCGAAAAAGGCAACCCATTAGAGTTAGTCTTAGGAGCGTTAGAAAATATCAGGCCGAAGATTGAAGTTAAGAGTCGCCGGGTTGGTGGTGCTACCTATCAGGTTCCCGTTGAGGTAGCTTTTGAGCGCCAGCAAAGCCTTGCATTTCGTTGGGTTGTAAATGCTGCAACTTCTCGCAAAGGCACCCCAATGGCCGACGCCTTAGCGAATGAGCTTATTGATGCTTACAATAACACGGGTTCTGTTGTTAAGAAACGCGAGGAAACTCATAAAATGGCCCAAGCGAATCGTGCTTTTGCGCACCTTCGCTGGTAATCTTTAACACCATGACAGCTGTATTAGAACCTTCTTCAGCGAATTCTTCCATTCGTAAAACTATACTTGAGCACACTCGAAATATAGGAATTGCTGCTCATATCGACGCTGGAAAAACTACTTGCACGGAACGTGTGTTATTTTATTCAGGCGTTGTTCATAAGATAGGAGAAGTTCATGAAGGCAGTGCTACAACGGATTGGATGGAGCAAGAGCGTGAACGTGGAATCACAATCACATCAGCTGCTATCTCATGCGGCTGGACAACTGCAGAAGGGCCTTACGCCGGGATAAATCATCGTATTAACATCATCGATACTCCAGGTCACGTCGATTTTACGGCAGAGGTAGAGAGATCACTTCGTGTTTTGGATGGGGCTGTTGCGGTTTTTACATCCGTAGAGGGTGTACAACCACAGTCTGAGACGGTATGGAGGCAGATGGACAAATACCATGTGCCTCGACTAGCTTTTATTAACAAAATGGACCGCATGGGTTCAGACTTTTTGGCAGCACTTCAAACCATGCGTGATAAGTTGGGCGCAAATGCTCACCCACTGTTCCTTTCCATTGGTGCCGAAGAAAACTTCAAGGGTCTCATTGATTTGGTGAAAATGGTTGCCTACATCTATGACGAATCCGATGAAAGTGGTGTTCGATTTGATACCGTAGCCATCCCTGATGACTATGCTGATCAAGCGTCAGAATATCGTGAATCTCTGATTGAAGCTGTTTCTGATTTTGATGATGATATCGCGACCAAGTATCTCGAGGGCGAAGAAATTACCGAAGACGAACTTAGACTCGCCATCCGGAAAGCTACTATTTCTATTAAATTTGTTGGTGTAATCCCTGGAAGTGCATTCAAGAATAAGGGCGTTCAAATGCTCATGAATGCAGTCGTGGATTATCTACCATCTCCTTTGGACTTACCTCCGATGAAGGGTGAAGACTCGGAGGAAAATGTCGTAGAGGTTGCACCAAATGATGCTAGCAAAGTTGCTGGATTGGCATTCAAACTAATGACCGATCCCTATGTTGGAAAACTTGTATTCTTTAGGGTATACCAAGGAACTCTAGAAAAAGGTACTACTCTTTATAACCCAAGAACTCGTAAGTCTGAACGCGTCTCTCGTCTCATGATCATGAAAGCAGATGCTCGGGAGGATATTGAAGTAGCTTTTTCTGGAGATATATGTGCATTAATTGGTGTCAAGGATGTCGTTACCGGTGACACCTTATGCGATAAGTCCTTGGATTTGAGATTGGAGCCACCAACTTTTCCTGAGCCAGTTATATCCATGTCAATCGAGCCAGCCACCAAAGCTGATCAGGAAAAAATGTCTATAGGCCTTCAAAGACTCGCTGAAGAAGATCCTACATTCGGACTCTCTACCAACGAAGAAACAGGACAAACCATCATTGCTGGTATGGGAGAACTTCATTTGGACATCATCCGTGATCGTTTGTTTAGAGAGTTCAAGGTTGAAGCAACTGCAGGTAAGCCCCAGATAGCATACAGAGAAACCATCACATCATCCGCGGATGGTGTAGGTAAGTTTGTACGCCAGTCCGGTGGTCGCGGTCAGTATGGTCATGCGGTTATACAAATTGAGGCTCTTGAAAAAGGGAAAGGTATTGAGCTCGAAAATAAAATTGTTGGCGGTGCTATACCCAAAGAATTTATAAAACCAACCCTTGATGGCATCAAAGAGGCTGCTCAAGGTGGTGTTATAGCTGGTTACCCTGTTATTGATTTCAAGGTCTCGCTAGTCGACGGTTCTTTCCACGATGTAGACTCCTCAGAAATGGCTTTTAAAATGGCGGGTATATTTGCGTTTAAGGATGCTATGCAAAAAGCTTCTCCTATTTTATTGGAGCCCATCATGAAAGTTGAAGTATCTACCCCTGAAGAATATCAAGGGGAACTTATGGGCGACCTTAATCGCCGTAGAGGTCAAATCCAAGGAATGGAAAGTCGAGGAACGGTGTGTATCATTGATGCCTTTGTTCCGTTGGAAAATATGTTTGGATACTCGACTGATATGCGTTCTCTCTCATCCGGTCGTGCAGATTACTCCATGACCCCATCTCATTTTGATCAGGTTCCTCAGAATCTTGTGCAAAATATTGTTGAAACATCTTCTCGAGAACCAGCTAGAAGCTAAAACATGAACGGACATAAAATTCGCATTAAACTTAAAGGTTTCGACTATCGCGTTATCGATCAGTCGGCATCTGATATAGTAGATACCGCCAAAAGAACTGGTGCTCGCGTAGCAGGACCCATCCCCATGCCGACCAGAATCGAAAGATATACAGTGAATCGATCGCCTCATGTTGATAAAAAGTCTATGGATCAATTCGAACTTCGAACTCACAAGCGACTAATCGATATTATTGAACCAACTGTTCAAACCGTAGATGAATTAAAAAAACTCAATCTACCCGCAGGTGTCGAAATTAGCATTAATGTGTAAATTATTTAATAACTTTTAATCTTAAAACCCTTAACCCCCTTTAAAGCAGGTTATTTAAAATCCTGCCGCTTAAAGAATGAAAATCGAAATTTTAGGTAAAAAGCTTGGGATGACCCAAGTTTACGACAACGATAATAACCTGGTACCAGTTACCATAATTGAAGCTGGCCCCTGCCCTGTTCTTCAAGTCAAAACAAATGATATTGATGGGTATGCTGCTGTCCAAATAGGATACAATCCAAGAGGAAAAGCTCCAAATAAGTCCAATAAGCCTTCAATGGGGCATGCCTCGAAAGCAAATGTTGAGACCCAACATCTTTCTAAGGAATTTAGAGTTTTGGAAGATAATCAACTTGCCCAAGGTAAAATCCTTACAGTTGAGGACTTCAATGATACTCCGTTGGTGGATGTAGTTTCCGTTACCAAAGGTAGGGGGTTCCAAGGAGTTGTTAAACGCTGGAACTTTGCCGGTGGTCCTGCATCGCATGGTTCTATGTTTCACCGTCGTGGTGGTTCTTATGGTTTGTGCCAGTGGCCGGGCCGTGTTTTCAAAAATAAAAAGATGCCTGGCCATATGGGTGATGTCCAAAGAACGACCCAAAACCTTAAAGTTGTAAAGATCATCCCCGAGAAAAACCTCATCTTGATCAAGGGGAGCGTTCCTGGTCACAAGGGTGGAATTTTGACCATTCGTACAGCAAAAAAAACCAAAGTATCCAAGTAATTGAACTGATATGAAATTTAAGTTATTTAAGTCAGACGGCTCTTCCTCAAGCGATACTGAGATTGCAAACTTCCCTTCTCTTGAAGAGGGAAAAGGCTTGGACGCACTACGTCAGTGCATTCTGGCTATAAGGGCTAACAACCGACAAGGTAATGCTTCCACCAAAACTCGCGACGAAGTTTCAGGTTCTGGGAAAAAGATCTATCGTCAAAAGGGATTAGGTACGGGTCGTGCAGGTGAAAAAAGAGCAATTCAGCGTACTGGCGGTGGCGTGGCTTTTGGTCCTAAGCCCCGCTCTTACAATCAGAAGGTTAATGGCAAAATGAAACAACTTGCTCTCAAAAGAGCTCTTGTAGATCAAGCCTCTGAAGGATCGATATCTCTAATAGAAAATTGGTCTCTGAGTTCTCACAAAACAGGTGAATTTGTAAAATTATTAAATCTTCTTGGTACGCCATCGAAGACTCTCATTATTGATGAGAATTTAGACAAAAACCTTACTCTAGCTGCACGCAACTTAACTAATGTTAAGGTGTCTACTTCCACAAGTGTGAATGCGGTAGATATTGTAGGCGTGGATCAGATCGTTTGCTCAGTTGCTGGCATCAATTCACTCGTTAATAAATTTTCTTCAACTCAAAATTAACAAGGTATGAACGAACCAGTTAAAGTATTAAAAGAGGCTCTTCTTACTGAGAAAGCTACCATGCTTTCAGCAAATCTTAACCAGTATGTATTTTCTGTTTTCCCTGAAGCTACTAGAACTCATGTAAAAAATGCAATCGAGAAAACCTTCGGGGTTAATGTAATCAAGGTTAATACCCTTACACAGAAGCCCAAGACCAAAAGGGATCGCATGAGAAGAGGCAAGCAAGGGCATACTTCCCTTTCCAAAAAAGCGATCGTTACTCTCAAGGCAGGTGAAAGTATAGATCTCGCCTAATTAGGAGAAATTATTATGGCTATTTTACAACAAAAACCTGTCACTCCAAGTGGTAGATTTTATCTCAAGAATAAACAAGAGCTCTCTACTAAACGACCAGAAAGATCTCTTACTTCTGGTTTTCATCGGAAGAAAGGTAGAAATACTTACGGAAGAATCACCAGTCGAAGAAGAGGCGGTGGACACAAAAGACTTTACAGGCAAATTGATTTTAGGCGAAACCGTTTAGATGATATTGCTGAAGTCATTGCCATAGAATATGACCCAAATAGAACTGCAAATCTTGCTCTTCTTCAGTATGATGATGGGGAAAAATCCTACATCCTTGCTCCTGAATCTGTTGAAGTCGGTGTTAAAGTTGTAAGTTCTGACAAGGCAATCGATTTCAATGTAGGAAACGCCATTCCACTCAAGTTCATGCCTTTAGGTACCAAGGTGCATTGCGTTGAGATGCTTCCTGGTGCTGGTGCAAAAATTTGCAGGTCAGCTGGAAGCACTGCCCGCTTAATTTCTGTGGATGGCCCAGATGCATCCTTGAAGATGCCAAGCGGCGAAATCCGCATTGTGAAATCGAATTGTCGTGCCACAATCGGTTCAGTAGGAAACGGGAACCATCAAAAAGCAACCATCGGTAAGGCTGGAAGAAATCGTTGGAAAGGTCGTAGACCTCGTGTTAGAGGTGTGGCCATGAACCCGGTTGACCACCCAATGGGAGGTGGTGAAGGAAGAACATCAGGTGGTGGTCACCCAATGTCGCCTTGGGGTCAACTTTCAAAAGGTTTCCCAACTCGTAAGAAATCTAAACCATCTAACTCGATGATCATTACGCGTCGTAATGGCAGAAGAGTGAAGTAATTTTATCATGACAAGATCAATAAAAAAAGGCTTCTTTGTTGACCCACACCTTATGAAAAAGGTGCAGAAAGCACAGGACAACGGAGATCGTAAACCAATTAAAACATGGTCCCGTAGATCTACCATTACGCCTGACTTTGTAGGCTTGAACTTCACAGTGCATAATGGAAAGAATTTTTTGCCAGTTTATGTTACTGAAAACATGGTTGGTCATAAATTAGGAGAATTCTCTGCAACTCGTGCATTCAAATCTCACAACCCGCATACCCAGAAGTAATATGGAAATTAAATCCTACTCCAAATACATGCGGATTTCTCCCAAAAAAGCTCGTGAAGTTGCGAGAATTCTTCCTGGGCGCAGTGCAACAGAAGGTGTTTCTTTGCTTAAGTATATTCCTCGAAAAGCTGCCCGTATGCTCGATAAAACATTAAGATCTGCAATGGCCAATGCTGAAAACAACGCTAACCTAAATGCCGATGATCTTATCATACGTGAAGCCATCGTTGAAGAAGGCCCAGCATTAAAAAGATTTAGGCCCTGTGCAAGGGGTTCGGCTCATCCTTACAAAAAACGAATGAGCCATCTTCGTATTACTTTAACCGACGAAAAAAATTAAGTTATGGGTCAGAAAGTTAATCCTATTGGTTTTCGTTTAAGCGTTCGTCGAAATTGGAGTGCCCGTTGGTATGCCAATAAGTTCGATTATTCAACCTTCATGGAGGAAGATAATTTAATACGAGGTTTTCTTGAAAAGAAACTTCGCTACGCCTCTGTTCCAAGAATCGTAATTGAAAGAGCTTCAACTAGAACACGTGTAACAATTTGGACTGCTCGTCCAGGAATTGTGATTGGGAGAAAAGGTCAAGAACTGGATTCTCTTCGCGATTCTTTAAATCGTACCGTGGGTAAAGAAGTACGCCTTGAGATCCAAGAGATAAAAAAACCTGATCTTGTAGCCTCATTAGTTGCTGAAAGTGTGGCATTACAACTTGAAAGAAGAATTGCTTTTCGTAGAGCTATGAAGAAAGCAGTTCAGACCACTATGTCTATGGGAGCCGAAGGCATTCGTATCCAATGCGCTGGAAGACTTGCTGGTGCTGATATTGCTCGTACTGAACAATTACGTGAAGGACGAGTCCCTCTTCATACCCTTCGTGAGAATATCGATTATGGCTTAGTCGAAGCTAACACCGTTTATGGTATTATCGGTATTAAATGTTGGATCTGCTTAAAGGACGAAGACAAAATTTTCTAAACCCTCAGGATTATGCCAAAGTTACTACCATCTCGTACAAAGTTTAGAAAAGTTCACAAGGGCCGTATCCGTGGATCTGCATCCAGGGGTAACACAGTCGCTTTTGGTGAGTTTGGAATCCAAACTCTTTCACGAGGCAGAATGACATCCAATCAAATAGAGGCGGCTCGTGTTGCCATTAATAGACACCTCAAACGTAAAGGAAAAGTTTGGATTCGTGTCTTCCCTCACAAACCCGTCACGAAAAAGCCCGCAGAAACTCGGCAAGGTAAAGGCAAGGGACCAGTTGATCATTGGGTTGCTGTCATCAAGCCAGGACATGTTCTTTTTGAAATTGCAGGCTGCTCTTTGACAGTTGCTAGAGAAGCACTTGGTCTTGCAGATGCAAAATTGCCTTTCCGGTGTCGTTTAGTTACCCGCGAAAGAAATTATTAATTATGAAGATATCAGAAATTAAAGAGCTTTCCGTTGCAGAGATTGACAAGAAACTTCGTGAACTCGGCGAAGAGCTTTTACAGCTACAAATCCGAAAGCAAACCGGACAGGTGGAAAAGCCTCACTTGATCAAAGAAATTAGAAGAAATCGTGCTAGACTTTTCACACAACTACAGACCCTTCAGCAGCAAGCTTCCTGAATTTTACTCCTATGAACAAAGAATCTTCTAGAAATGACCGGAAACAATTAATTGGTGTTGTTCGCTCCAAGACAGGCGATAAATCCATCAAAGTTGTTTACGAATACAAAACTCCCCATCCCCTCTATAAAAAAGAGATCAGAAGAAAAACGACCGTTCATGCCCATGATGAAGATAACCTTTCAAATGTTGGAGATAAAGTGAGAATCATGTCCACTCGCCCAATGAGCAAAATGAAACGTTGGCGTGTTGTAGAATTAGTTGAGAAAGCACCTACCCTTTAATCTATTATGATCCAATTACTCAGCAGATTAGAAGTAGCCGATAATACTGGTGCTAAGCAGGTACGCATGATTCGTCGCATTGGGCAACTGAAGAAAACTGCTTCAGTAGGTGATATCATTGTGTGCCATGTTAAAGAAAGTTCCGTAGATGCATCCGTAAAAAAAGGAAGCGTTGTTCGAGCGGTTGTGGTGCGCACCAAATCCCCAATGAGGAGGAGAGATGGTAGTTACCTAAGGTTCGACGAAAACGCATGTGTCATTGTTAACAACGATGGTTCACCAAAAGGAACTCGTATTTTTGGACCAGTTGCTCGAGAGCTCCGGCAGAAATTCATGAAGATCATATCTTTAGCCCCCGAAGTATTATAATCATGGCTATAAAACTAAAGAAAGGTGACGAAGTCACTGTAATTACCGGTGATCACAAAGGTAGCAAAGGTAAAATTCTCGAAGTTATTCGCACTAAAAACCGCGTTCTAATTGAGGGAGTGAACATCGTTAAAAAGCATGAACGCAAGACACAAGACAATCCACAGGGATCTATCGTTGAGAGAGAAGCCCCTATTCATGTTTCTAATGTGTCTAAGACTAAATAACCCTAAGAATTACCAAAGATGTCAGAACTAAAAAAAGTTTATTTAGAAAATGTTGTTCCCGCTTTGATGAAGAAATTGGGCTATAAAAATATTCATGAAGTTCCCAAAATTGAGAAGATAGTCATAAATTCTTCCTTTGGTGCTGAGATGGATAAAACCGGCATTGCTGATTTACGTAATGATATTGCAAGTCTTTCTGGACAAGCCCCGGTGATCGTAAAAGCTAAAATCAGTGTGTCCAATTTCAAGCTCAGGCAAGGTATGCCTGTCGGTGTAAAAGTTACACTGAGGGGAAATCAAATGTGGGAGTTCCTTTACCGTTTAGTCGCAATTTCATTACCCAACATTCGTGACTTTAGAGGGGTTCGTGCCAAGCTTGATGGTAGAGGTAACTACTCTCTTGGTGTTACGGATCATAGTATTTTTCCCGAAATCAATGTTGAAAGACAAAGAGTAAATGTTGGTCTTGATATTTGCATCACCACAACTGCAAATAACGATGAAGAAGGCAAAGAATTACTTCAGCTTTTAGGAATGCCATTTCGCAAGCAATCTTCACAGCCAGTCGAACAGGCTGCGTAACCCTTAATACTACTTTTAAATGGCCAAGAAATCAGCAATTCAAAGAAACAAGAAAAGAGAACGCTTAGTCGCCCGTTTTGCAGCCAAGCGGGAAGCACTCAAAAAGATTATTTCCGATCCCAACACAAGTGAGGAAGATTTTTACACTGCACAAGCAAAGCTTACCAAACTTCCCAAAAATTCTTCTCCCGTTCGACTCGTTAAGAGGTGCTCCCTGACGGGTCGTCCTCGTGCTGTTCTCAGAAAATTCGGTTTATCACGAATTTCCTTTCGCGAACTTGCTTTGCAAGGAAAAGTCCCTGGCGTAGTCAAGGCCTCTTGGTAACCACTATCCTTTATTTAAGATGTCAATACACGATACAATAGGTGACTTCATTACTGTCATTCGTAATGCTGGTCTTGCTGGAAAGGATAAGTGCTCCTACCCTCACTCCAATCTGCGGGCTGGCATTGCAAAAATTCTCAAAGAAAGAGGATTTGTTAGTGATTGCCGAGAGGCAGACAGTGAAAATGGTTTTAAAGTACTTGAGATAGATCTCAAATATGTATCAGGCAAGCATGCAATCAAAGGAATTAGTCGGGTAAGTAGTCCAGGTCGTAGGTCCTATTGCGGATACAGAGATATCCCTAGTGTGCTGGGTGGCTTGGGCATTTCCATTATAAGTTCTCCTAAGGGCATCATAGATGATAAAACTGCCCGAAAAGAGAAACTTGGTGGTGAATTACTTTGTAGCGTTTGGTAGAAATTTATTATGAGCAGAATTGGAAATTTACCCATCAACATCCCATCAGGTGTCGAAGTTTCATCTACCGGTGGTTCGGTAAAGGTGAAAGGACCCAAGGGGGAGTTGCATCAAGATTTACATGAATCAGTTACTCTCGAGATTTCGGAGAATGAAGTAGTTGTTAAACCCGTTGATTCGGGTCGTCAAACAAGAGCGTTACAGGGTACTATTCGATCACTTGTTGCCAACATGGTAACGGGTGTGGTTACTCCTTACAGCAAAGACTTACTGATTGAAGGGGTAGGTTTTAGGGCAGCTGTCAAAGGAACAGATGTTGGTCTCGAGTTGGGTTACTCGCATCCCATTAACCACCCAATACCTGATGGCGTCTCAGTTACAGTTGCTGACAATGTCAAAATTCATGTGGAGGGTGCCGATAAACAAAAAGTTGGTCAACTCGCTGCAGATATTAAGAGTTATTACCCTGTTGAGCCATACAAAGGCAAAGGGGTTCGAATTCTTGGACAATATGTACGCAGAAAAGAAGGTAAAAAATCAGCTTAAATTGCTTAATTTAATATTATGAATCTTGGTAAGAAAAGAGAACTTTTACAAAAGAGACGCTGGCGTATCAGAAAGAAAATTGTTGGTACTGCACTCCGACCAAGGTTAACGGTCAGGTTTACGAACAAAAATATTCACGCGCAGTGTATTAACGATGAACTAGCAACTACATTAGTTTCAATTTCAACAAATGAAAAAGAACTGAAAACCCACCTGCCCAATGTCAGTAGTTCAGATAAATTGGGATCTCTTTTAGGAAAAAGACTTGTAGATGCCGGAATCAAAACTGTTGTTTTTGACCGTGCGGGAAGAAAGTATCATGGCTGCGTTAAAGCTTTTGCTGAATCAGTCAGAAAAGAAGGACTAAAATTTTAATCTATTATGACTGAAGCAAAGAAGAACAATCCCAAGGTAGCTGAAAAAAACATTTCAGACGAAGAAGAGTTATTTGAAAAAGTAGTCCATGTAAATCGCTGTGCTAAAGTTGTTAAAGGAGGACGTCGGTTCAGTTTCGCAGCACTTGTTGTAGTGGGAGACCAAAAAGGCAATGTAGGTTTTGGATATGGCAAAGCTCAAATGGTTCCAGATGCAATTCGTAAAGGGACCGAACAGGCAAAAAAATCCATGATCCCTGTTTCGCTGGCTGGTGAAACTATACCCCACCCTATCTTGGCTAATTTCGATGGTGGGAAGGTTCTCCTTCGTCCAGCTAGAGAAGGTACGGGAATTATCGCAGGCGGTGGCGTTCGTGCTGTTTTGGAAGGTGCTGGTATTAAAAATGTCCTTTCCAAATCATTAGGTTCTAACAACCCACTTTCTGTTGTCGGTGCGACATTGAAAGGTTTATCAGGATTACGATCAGCAGAAGAAATTTCCCAAATTAGAGGCGAAAGAGTTAGTGGACCAAGTTTTACAGCCTCTGTTTCTTCTTAATTTAAATTTAAAATGATGAAAGAACATATCTTACCCAAGGGTGCTAATCGTGGTAAAAAAAGATTAGGCAGAGGTGAAGGAAATGGACATGGCAAAACCTCTTGCCGTGGTCATAAGGGTGCTGGTGCTCGCTCAGGTTATTCCCTTCGGGCAGGCTTCGAAGGAGGCCAAATGCCTCTTTATCGTAAATTACCCCAACGTGGGTTTAACAGGGCTCGGTTTCAATCCACGATTGCAATTGTCAACGTCGGCGATTTAGAAATTTTACCCAGCGATAAAGTAAACTTAGAGTCTTTAAGTAGTGCGGGTCTTATTCGTGCTAATTCGAAATCAGTTAAATTATTAGGCACTGGTGACATAACCAAGTCCTTTGAGGTTGAAGTTAACTTTGCCTCAGCTTCTGCGGTCAAGAAAATTGAAGCAGCAGGAGGATCAGTCAAAATCTCATAATTTATTATGCTCTCTGCTTTCACCAACTCGCTCAAAATACCTGAATTAAGGCAGAAGATTTTCTTCACCTTGGCTCTGTTGTTTATTGCTCGGGTAGGTGCAAACATACCCTTACCTGGTGTGGATCCTGCACCTATAAAGGAGTTTTTCGAACTTAGAGAACAAACAAGAAGCGATTCTGACAGTAATGATATATTAGGCTTCTATAACATGTTTACTGGTGGTGCACTTCTCAATGGTGCATTATTCGCCTTGGGTATCATGCCCTACATTAGTGCATCGATCATTATGCAATTAATGGGTGCAGTATTCCCGCATTTAGCAAGATTGCAACAGGAGGGAGAACCTGGAAGGCAAAAAATTTCCCAATACACTCGTTACTTAACCATTCTTATTTGTTTGGTTCAGGGTGGGCTCTTGGCGGTTGCATTACGTGATAGTCCAGGAAGTCTTATAATGGGTTTTAACCCAGCAGAGATAGGTTTGGATGGACAACCCCTCGGAGACATCGTTGTTGCTTCATCTCCTTCCTTATTCCTTATCAATTCTATCATATTCCTAACCACTGGATCCTTAATTTTAATGTGGTTAGGTGAACAAATTACTCAACGAGGCATTGGGAATGGCATTTCGTTACTTATCACAGTTGGTATATTAGCGGATTTACCCAAAGCTCTTGCCGATGCTTATGCCCTGATATTCTTAGCGCCAGCAGAGGACAATTTAGTTATTATCAAAGCGATCTTAATGATAGGTCTTTTCTTACTTGTTGTTGGAGGTATTATTGCTGTCACTCAGGCACAAAGGAAAATTCCTGTTCAATACGCCAAGAGAATGGTTGGTAGAAAAGTCTTTGGAGGCCAGAGTTCTTTTTTACCCCTCAAAGTCAACTATGCTGGAGTGATGCCCGTTATTTTTGCTAGTGCGATTCTGATGTTTCCAGCACAACTCCTAAGGACACTTGGTGCCGCAATCGCCGATTCCCCAAATGAGACCAATTGGGCAATAGACTTAGCAAACGCTTTTGCCGGAAGGGGCTGGTTATATTACATGGTATACGGGGGTCTAATCCTAGTTTTTAGCTATTTTTGGGTATCTATTATGTTTAAGCCGGTTCAGATAGCTGATGATCTCAAAAAGAATGGAGGCTATGTCCCAGGTGTCCGCCCTGGTGAGCACACTGCTCGTTTTTTAGATTTTGTCATGACCAGACTCACTTTGGCGGGTGCTATTTTCCTGACGATCATAGCAGTCTTCCCTGATTTTATATTTAAAACCGCAAATGTTTCTTACAATGTTGCTACTTTTTTTGGCGGTACTGGTATGTTAATTATAGTGGGCGTCGTCTTAGATACTATGCGTCAAATAGAAACCTTTCTTTTGCAAAGGCATTACGATGGGTTCCTTCGCAAGGGCAGAATTCGAGGTCGATCCACTTCGAATCGTGGAATTGAATCACTTGAGCTTAAAGATTTTGAGGCTCAGTGGAGACCTTTGATAGTTATTTCAATCGCCCTTTTTGCATTTGGATTACTGGCTTACTTTTTCAAAGGAGCATAATTAAAATTTATTACAAAATATTATGGCTAGATTATTAGGAGTAGATATCCCAAATCGTAAGAAAATCGCTTTCTCTTTGCGATATGTTTACGGAATTGGACCAACAAGAGCCCAAAAAATTCTCGAGGAGACTGGAATTGACCCTGATCGGAGAACTCAGGAACTGTCAGAGCAAGATCTAAGTTTGATTAGTAATTATATTATTGATAATAAAATTATGGTTGAAGGGGACTTACGTCGCCAGATCACAAATAATCTCAAACGCCTCCAAAGCATTCGTAGTTACAGGGGTCTTCGTCATCAGCGTGGTCTTCCTGTTCGTGGGCAAAGAACAATCACAAATGCTAGAACTCGCAAAGGGGGCAGGAAAACCGTGGGTGTTGTGCGTAAAAGCTAACCAAACACAATAATATTTAGATTCATGAGTGAAGACCAAGACAATTTAGTAGAAGAGGAAACCAATGTTTCTTCTCCTGTAGAAAAAGCTACTGCCGCTGATACAAAAAAGGAGCAAAAAGTAGCGAACCCTGACACAAAAGAGGATGAAAAGCCCGTCAAGAAAGAGGAGACAGCAGCCGACCTCTTAGGTGCTAACATTGAACAAGTTAAAGTACGCAAGGCCAAAGGAAGTAAAAATATTTCCTCAGGTATTTGTTACATTGTTGCTACTTTCAATAACACAAAAGTCTCTTTCACGGACATGAAGGGCAATGTCATTTCATGGTCGAGTTCAGGAAAATGTAATTTTCGTGGATCTAGAAAATCTACTGCTTATGCAGCACAAGTGGTCACCCAAGATGCAGGAAAAGTTGCGATGTCTCACGGCATGAAAGAAGTTCTTGTAAAGGTAAAAGGCCCAGGAATGGGAAGAGATTCAGCAATCCGGGCACTACAAAGCTTAGGCTTTAATGTATCTTCGATCATTGATGTTACTCCTGTTCCTCACAACGGTTGTCGCTCTCCGAAAAGACGTCGCGTTTAACCCGAAAATTTAAAAAAATGTCACGCTACACTGGACCCACTACCCGTATAAATCGCCGCTTTGGCATGGCGATTTTTCCCGCTAATAAATCTTTTGAACGACGCACATACCCCCCAGGTCAACATGGCCCTGGCTTTCGCAGAAAGGTAAGTGACTACAGTGCGGGCTTACTTGAAAAACAAAAACTCAGAATGATGTACGGCTTAACTGAAAAGCAGTTCAGGAATCTCTTTCAGAAAGCAAAACGCAAACAGGGTATCACGGGTGAAAACTTTCTTTCATCTTTAGAAACCAGATTAGATAATGTTGTTTACAGACTCGGTTTCGCAAAAACTCGTAAATCTGCTAGACAGTTTGTTAACCATGGGCACCTTTTGGTTAACGGACACAAAGTAGATATTCCAAGTTATCAGGTATCCGTTGGAGATGATTTAACCGTTCGGGAAAAAACTTCTTCAAGACAAGTTGCGACACGCAACCTTGATGGATCGCAATACAACAACACTCCACCTTGGCTCGAAGTTAAAGCAGATTCTCTTCAAGGAACAGTCTCCAGATTACCTCAGGCAGATGAGTTGGAGCAAAGCATAAATGTACAACTGGTTGTAGAATTCTACAGTCGTTAATTTTAAATTATATTCATAACCGATATCTTACCATGGCCACAAGACTTGGAAAATTCGAACTACCTAATCGACTCATCAAAGAGGAGGAAACCGCCAACGACAAGTTTGCAAAGTTTATTGCTGACCCATTTGAGACTGGTTACGGACATACAATAGGCAATGCATTCCGCCGTGTTTTGCTTAGCTCTATTGAAGGTGCTGCTATTTCTTCCTTAAAAATGGATGGAATTCAACATGAATTTCAGAGTGTTGATGGCGTGGTTGAAGATGTCACGGATATAGTTCTTAACCTGAAAAAGGTTCTTATCATCAACCACAAATCAGAAAACGCTGTCATCACTCTTGATATTGAAAAAGAAGGGGAAATTACTGCTGGTGATATCTCCCCTGTCGAGGGTATTGAGATCATCAACCCTGAGCAGGTGATCTTAACTACGGATCGGAAACAAAGAGTTTTTGCTGAAATGGATGTTACTGTCGGGCGCGGATTTTGTTTGGGCGAAGACAGCAAGCAAGATAATCAGCCTATCGGAATGATCAATGTAGACGCATTATACAGCCCAGTTAAACTTGTTAAGTACGATGTCCTAAACACCCGTGTTGGTCAAATGACTGATTACGATAAACTTGTATTAGAAATCCACACGGACGGTAGAATTTCTCCTGATGATGCATTGAAACAATCTGCCGCTATTCTTCGTCATCATTTGGATGTATTTGACCAGATCAGCGAAGAACAAATTGAGTTTGAAAGTAACACGAAGCAGGTCAGTGAAGAGCAAAACAGGTTAAAAAATCTTCTTAGCATGAGTGTTAATGAAATTGAACTTTCAGTAAGAGCAGCTAATTGTCTCAACAATGCTAACATTACTACCGTTGGTGAGTTGGCAACCAAATCTGAACCCGAAATGCTTAAATACAGGAATTTCGGTAAAAAGTCCCTCAACGAGATTAAAGCAAAACTTGAGCAACTTGGTCTATCCCTCGGAATGAAATTTGAGAATCGTCTTTTAGAATCTGCAACTAATTAATTCCTCACCTTTAAAGTATTCCCATGAGACATCGTAAGCACAATCATCAGTTGGGTGTAAAGTCTGCCCACCGAGTTTCATTGGTGGCTAATCTTTCTTGTTCCCTAATTGAACACGGCAGAATTAAAACAACTTTGGCAAAAGCCAGAGCATTACGTCCAGCTATAGAAAAAATAATTACATTAGCGAAAAAAGCTCAAAGCACGGATGATGCAGCCCGCAAAATACATTTTCGTCGACTTGCAATTGCTCGGTTAAGAAATAAAAAAGCTGTATCTAAATTGTTTGATGAACTCGTCGACCAATTTGTGAATCGTAACGGTGGTTATACCCGTATTTATAAACTTGCATTACCTCGTCTTGGAGATGCTGCAGATATGGCACTCATTGAATTTGTTGAAGAGGCTCCGAAGAAAAAGGCCTCCAAGAAGAAGCAATCTAAGAAGAAAACAGAAAAGTCTGAATCAAAGCCGTCCAAGGATGAGCAGGACGAATCTCCCGTTGCAACTTCAGAGGCTAATGAGCCAGTGGAAACAGTAGTTTCTGAGGAAGTAGCATCCCCTGCCGCTGAAGAGATTTTAACCTCGTCCGAAGAAATCGCTGAATCGCAAGAAGAAGCACCGACTCAGATTGAGGATGTGGAGCCCGAAGGGTCGACTGAGAGTAAATAGCCTTTTTAAACATTGATGAAATACCTAGTCTTTGAGGACTAGCTTTCATCTTTTAGTACAGTTTTCTCTGTTTTGCAGAATAGGGTTTGCGAGGATTTAGATAAGCCCTTATCAATCTTCGTTTTAACATAGTATTTTGTTTAATATGCCACAGACTGTTTTGGTTCTTGATTTTGGTTCTCAGTACACTCAGGTCATCGCCCGTCGTATTCGAGAGCAAAATGTTTACTCCCAGGTACTGCCATTTGATACCCCACTTGCTGCTATTAAAAAGGCCCAGCCTCTAGGAATTATATTATCCGGTGGACCCGCAAGTGTTCTTTCCAAAGGAGCACCTTTGCCTGACAAGAGAATATTTTCTTTAGGAGTCCCGGTCTTAGGAATTTGTTATGGTCTGCAGTTGATGGGAAAATTGCTCGGTGGTGAAGTCAAGAAGTGTGAGCACCGTGAATATGGCAGAAGCCAGCTAACCATAAAAAAAGCCGGTAAGCTCTTTGCAAAAATGCCAAAATCCTTAACCGTTTGGAATTCTCACGGAGATGCAATTGTTCGGGTCCCTCAGGGTTTTCAAGGCATTGCCAGCACAGAAAACTCGGATTTTTCGGCAATTGAAGATGCAAAGAGAAGATTTTATGGATTACAGTTCCATCCCGAAGTGGAACATTCCCAAAGAGGGGTCGAAGTCATTAAAAATTTCCTTTTCTCGATTTGTAAATGCAAAGCAGATTGGGATATGGGTGACTTCATTGAAGCATCTGTTCAAAAAATAAGAGAACAAGTCGGTAAAAAGAAAGTGATTTTAGGATTAAGTGGAGGCGTAGACTCCAGTGTTGCCGCTGCCTTGATTGATCGGGCAATTGGTAAGCAGTTGACTTCAATCTTTGTAGACAACGGCTTATTGCGGCTAAATGAGCGGGAAGAGGTCATTAAGCTATTTAATGACCATATTCCTGGGAAATTAAGAGTAGCTAAAGCAGGCAGCCTTTTCTTGGGAAAGTTAAAAGGAGTAACGGATCCAGAAAGAAAAAGGAAAATTATTGGGAAGACCTTTATTGATGTCTTTGATAAAGAAGTCAAAACCCTCGGAGAAGTTGATTTTCTTGCCCAGGGCACCTTATACCCTGATGTCATCGAAAGTGTGCCCATTGGCGGCAATCCTGCCGCCCTGATAAAGAGTCATCATAATGTGGGCGGGCTCCCTGCCAAAATGAAACTTAGGCTCTTGGAGCCATTGCGAGAACTCTTTAAGGACGAAGTCCGCTTGTTGGGTAAAAAATTAGGGCTGCCCGATCATGTCATCAATAGACACCCCTTCCCAGGACCAGGCTTAGGTGTCCGCGTAATCGGTGATATAAACGCGAAGAGACTAACTGTTTTAAAGCAGGCAGATGCGATCTTTATCGATGAGCTTAGGCATTCAGGGTGGTATGGAAAATTGTGGCAGGCATTCTGCGTATTTTTGCCAGTGAGGAGTGTTGGGGTAATGGGAGATGAGCGAACCTATGAGAATGTCATATGCTTACGGGCAGTAACCAGTAGCGATGCGATGACAGCAGATTGGGCTAGCTTGCCTGATGCCCTTCTTCGTAAAGTTTCCAGCAGGATAATAAATGAAGTTCAAGGAGCAAACAGAGTGGTCTATGATGTAAGCTCAAAACCACCTAGTACAATTGAGTGGGAGTAAGGCATGAATTTTTCCTATGAAGAAGACAGTGCCCAACTACTGTCCAAACTAGAACAATTCATACCCTCCGCGGGAGCTGATTCGGTTATCAGCGATACCGTATTCAGTATTCTCGCTGATATTGATGCACATGGGGATGCGGCGATTCAGGAGAAAACCTTGCTATTTGATGGGGTTTCATTGGAACCATCTGAGTTGATTGTATCCAAAGAAGAGTTAGAAGCATCTCTTCTGTCAATATCCCCTGCGGAATCCGAGGCCTTAAAAGAAGCCATTACCAATGTTTCTCACTTTCATCAACAGAGCCATCCAGAGGACTGGTTACAGCCCAATGGCCATGGCGGTATGGTGGGAGAAAAATACTATCCTATCCAACGTGTTGGTATTTATGTTCCTGGAGGTAATGTCCCTTTGGTTTCGACCGTTATCATGACAGTAACCCTAGCGAAAGTAGCTAGGGTACCAGAAATTGTAGTGGTTACTCCACCAGATCGATTAGGCAAGGTATCATCCCACCTTTTGGCTGCTCTTCAATTGCTTGGAGTAAATGAAATTTACAAAGTTGGAGGAGCCCAGGCGATAGGAGCTCTTGCATATGGTACCGAGAGGATTCGTTCGGTTGATAAGATTTTTGGTCCAGGTAATGCCTATGTAAATGAAGCTAAAAGGCAGGTATTTGGAAAGGTAGGAGTCGATTTGCTACCGGGACCAAGCGAAGTAATGGTCATCGCCGACAAGACGGCACAACCGAGTTTCGTGTCGGCGGCCCTTTTGGCTCAGGCTGAACACGGTTCAGGTAAGGAAAAAGTTTATTTTCTTTTTCAAGATAAGGAATTATTTAACCCTGTCTTAGAAGAAATGAACAAACAGTTGGGTGAATTATCCCATGCTGCATCGATTCGGTCTGTGTTGGGCAGTGGCTTTTTTGCTATCCATCTTCCCAATAAGCTAAGATTAGCGGAGGTGGCGAATTACATCGCTCCTGAGCATTTGGAATTACAGGTTTCAGAAGATGCTTGCGATTTTTACCTAAAAAAAATTACTACGGCTGGTGCTTTTCTTGTTGGGCACCATACATCCACCTCTTTAGGAGATTTTGCCGCTGGACCAAGCCATGTTTTGCCTACTGGCCGGTCAGCCAGATTTTCCTCTGGTTTACGCCTGCAAGATTTTCTCCGTCGTAGCAGTGTTATTCGCTATGATATACAGTCTTGTCAGACCGCAGCATCTGTAATCGAAGAATTTTCTAAAATGGAAAGACTGGATGGTCATGGAAATGCCCATCAGCTTCGTCTGAGGTTGGAAAATTTTCCCAGTTGATGAGAGTGGGCTCATTGCAGACAAGCAATAGGCTCCGTTGTCATTCTGCTTACCTGCCTGGAGAGCAGCCGAAAACTCAGGGTTCGGTCATAAAGTTAAATACCAATGAAAACCCCTACCCCCCCAGCTCCACCCTTACGGATGCCATTTTAAGTGAAATACCGAATCTTAATCTTTATCCGAGCCCGCCTTCCGTAGCTTTGCGTGAAGAAATTGCCCAGTTGCATGCCCTTGACCCAAATCAGGTAATCATTGGCAATGGATCGGATGATATTCTGAATCTTTGCGTGCGAACCTATGCAGACGAGAAGCTGAAGATAGGAATGTTTGAGCCAAGTTATTCTTTGTATGAAGTGCTTGCGGGTGTTCAGGGAAGTGAACTGATCAGAATACCTTTTTCAGATGACCAATTTTCAATTGAGCCAGAGAAGGTGGCGACTTGTGGAGCCAACCTATTTTTTTTAACCAGTCCGCATGCTCCAAGTGGAAGGCTCTATTCTAGAAAACAATTATCCCTTGTGGCACAAAAATTTTCAGGTCTTTTAGTAATTGATGAGGCTTATGCCGACTTTGCTTCTGAAAATGCAGTTTCCCTACTCAGTGATTTTGATAACGTATTAATTACCCGTACCTTTTCCAAATCTTATTCACTCGCTGGGCTAAGAGTGGGCTATGGTCTAGGTCCCGCGAGGGTGATTAGCGAGTTAGACAAGGTTCGTGAGGTCTATAATTTGGACCGTCTTGCTCAGGCCGGTGCACTAGCAGCCCTTCGAGACCGAAAATACTTTCAAGAGTGCTTGGAAAAAGTTATCGAGCAAAGAAACCTGGTCGCCTCCCAATTTGACGACTTTGGTTGGCTTCATATAACTTCCTCTGCCAACTTTATTTTTGTTCAACCTAAAAGTTCGGAAGAAAAGGTTGGGCCTGAAGTCGCCCTTTCCCTGTTTGAGTATTTAGCTGAAAATAATATTTTGGTCCGATATTTCCCCAAGCATCCTCAAACAAGCTCGTTTTTAAGAATCAGTATTGGCAAGCCATCTGAGATGTCTATTCTAATAAATTCAATAAAGTCATGGAGACAAGAGAAGCAACAAGGGTAGAGAGAAATACGAGCGAGACTCAGATTTCCTTGAGTTTATTGATTTCAGGTTCTGGAAAAAACGAAATATCCACCGGCATTCCCTTTCTTGATCACATGCTGCAATTGTTTTCCAGGCATGGATTTTTTGATTTGAATATTCATGCAAAAGGAGACCTAGAAATTGATTATCACCACTTGGTTGAAGACTTAGGCATTGCTTTGGGGCAGGCTTTTTCAAAAGCATTAGGAGACAAGTCTGGCATTAAGCGATATGGATTTTTTGTCGCTCCGATGGATGAGACATTGGTTACTACTGCGGTGGATCTTTCAAACCGCCCTTATCTTTGCTGGAAAGTGCCTGTTGAAAATTCGATGGTTCGCGACTTTAATATTCAACTACTCAAGGAGTTTTTCCAATCCTTTGCCAATGAAGTCGCTTGCAACCTCCACATTCGGTTGGAGCATGGAGAGGAACCACATCACATAGCAGAGGGCATATTTAAGTCTCTTGCCAAGTGTTTGGATATGGCCACGACTTTGGAGCCTCGATTGAATGGTGAAGTTCCCTCTACAAAAGGCACTCTTTCTGCCTGATCTACAGAACTTCTTTTTCAGGTGATGGCCCGCAGAATAGCGGTAATCGATTATGGTACCGGCAATCTAAAAAGCGTTGTTAAAGCTTTTGAACATTTGGGCGCAAGCGTTTCTTTAATTCGAAAGCCTGAAGATGTTGGTGAAATTGATGCGATCGTATTCCCTGGGCAAGGAAGTTACGACCAATGTATGAATTGCATAATGCAGTCCGGTTTAGACCTTTTGGTTAAAAATTGGATACAGGACGACCGTCCATTTTTTGGAATATGTTTGGGCCTTCAGGTTCTCTTCGACTCTTCAGAAGAAGGGAAACTACCAGGGTTGGGTCTATTCAAGGGCCATGTTCGACGTTTCTCCCCTTCCCCTGAATTAAAGATACCACACATGGGATGGAACGCTGTTTATTGGAATTTACCCAAAGATCATTGGATTTCTAATAATTTAGATGAGCCAAACCAATTTTATTTTGTACATAGTTACAAGGTGGTCACAACGGACCCGAAGCTAACGAAATTCCATACCTCTTACGGTGAAACCTTCACTAGTGGAATTTCCTATTCTAATTGCCTAGCCACACAGTTTCATCCTGAAAAAAGCCAGTCAAAGGGTATTCAGCTTTACCGAAACTTTCTTGAAAACATTAGCTAGAAGTGGCACAAGTAATATTTCTCCCTCTTTTACCCCCAATAGAAAATGTCTGATACTGCATCCCTAACTTATGGTGAGACCACCTTCCCTCTTAATGTCCTAACTGGCACAGAAGATGAAAAGGCATTGGATGTCCGCCAACTTCGCAAGGAAAGTGGATTAATTACCTACGATGACGGATATGGAAACACGGGGTCCTGCGAAAGCTCAGTCACATTCATTGACGGGGATAAAGGCATTCTTAGATATCGTGGTTATGATATTGCTGAACTTGCGGAGAAGTCGAATTTCCTCGAGGTTTGCTTACTTTTATTGAATGGAGAATTGCCCTCTTCGCAGGAGCTAGCAGCATTTGAATCTAAAGTTTCCAGTTTTCAAAACTTGCCTAGTGAGGTGCTGGACTCGATTCAGGCAATGCCTTCATCTGTTCACCCTATGGGTTCATTGGCAGCTGGTTTACAGGCTCTTGGAGGAGCGTGCCCCCACCTTTGCACAAATGATCGAAACCAAGATATTGCCAATTTTGATGATGCAGCCGCATTGATTATTGCTGCTCTTCCTGCTCTTGCGGCAGCTAATTACAGGAAGAAAGCCGGAGAAAGCCTTCGAAAACCTGATGCATCATTTAATTATTGCGAAAATTTTCTTTCAATGATGTTCGAAAAAGATGGAGATGCATCAATCAATCCAGCTCTTAGCAAAGCATTAGACCTTATTTTTCTTCTTCATGCCGATCACGAACAAAATTGCTCCACTTCCACATGCCGAATGATTGCGTCGGGAGGGGCCAACCCATTTGCTTCACTTGCTGGGGCAGTATCTGCACTTTGGGGACCTTTGCATGGTGGAGCTAACATGGCAGTCATTAATATGCTCAATGACATCCATGGCTCAGGGGATGATGGAAGTAAATTTATTCAATCTGCAAAAGAAGGAAAGTCTCGCCTTATGGGTTTTGGGCATCGAGTTTACAGAAATTATGATCCTAGGGCCAAAATCTTAAAGTCTGCCTGTGATAAGGCACTTGCAGCTCTTGGTGTTTCCAGTCCTATTCTCGATATTGCTCGTCGATTGGAAGAGGTGGCATTACAGGACCCCTATTTTATCGATCGCAAGCTTTATCCAAATGTTGATTTTTACAGCGGAATTATTTTGCAAGCATTAGGATTTCCCACGAATACATTTACAGTCTTATTTGCGATTGGGCGAGCTCCGGGCTGGTTAGCCCATTGGAAGGAAATTGCCCAGACAGGTAAGAAAATTCACCGTCCTAGGCAAATTTATCAGGGTTCAAACCTAAGGTCCTACATCTCAGTCGAAAACAGATAAAACTGCCAGGCCGATAGCCTCGAGTAGGACTGCATTCATATTTGCTTAGGGTCTCGCACTCGGGCGTGCCACTTTAGTAATATCTTCAAGAGTTAACCCGGTAAGGGAATGAATACCCTTCGTTATCTTCAAAAATGCATAAATGCTGGCTAGCATGCAGGGTAGGCTGATAACAGGAAAGCTCCACATCATCATCACCCCAATCTCATCGTTAAAGGCAGCCATATTATGAAAAGGTTCCGTCACTACAATGATCCTAGCGAGTATGTAATTGAGTATGGAGCTAACCCCAAATGTGCCTACCAGAAGCCAAGTACATTGAGCAAGCAGCCGATCGAAAGCTTTTTCAGAGTTATACATCTCTAAGTGGTGTCTTATTTTATCCACATCAAAAATGTCTGGATTAAATAAAAACATTTTAACCAAAGGATTTTTAGTTTTAAGAGTAGCTACAATGAGGATTCCAATCAATGCAGGTAGAGCAGCTTCTTTAAGTGCATACATCGAAACAGAGCCTCCGGGAACCAGCCCAATTCCACCTGTTAAAAGTGTGCTAACAGCACCTAGAATACTTAAGACATTATATTTCTTTCTTCTTATAAAATCATATACACCATATCCAACTGGGAATAATACGGCAGTTCCTAGAAGAATCGAAGCAACAAGCGAGCTATCGCTTGGTGTAAGAGTTAAATCACCAATGAAATCTCCGAACCATTCGTCCCCTTTTTTAAGAATCAAAATTGGGAGTAATAGGTTGAAAAACATATTCACCCAAAGATTTTCTCTTAAATTAGAATTGGTAGATTGAGTGCTTTCATTCATGCGTTAAATATGGAATCATGATCCCTCCTATTTGTCGCCATCAATCTTGACTAAAAAACTTCCATTGCATTGCTTAATTTCTGCTGGGCCAACACGTGAATGGATTGATCCTGTGAGGTTTATTTCAAATCCATCATCTGGAAAGATGGGTTTTGCTCTAGCTCGTGCTGCTGAAGAACAAGGAATGATAGTGACTTTAGTGACGGGTCCCACCCAGTTATCCAGACCAGATGGCGTAACAGTCATGGAGGTAGAGACAGCCTTAGAAATGAAGGAAGCAATGGATTCATACTTCGACCAAGCAGATATAATCATTATGAGTGCTGCAGTATCAGATCATAGAGCAGTCCTTAAAAGTGATGAAAAAATTCATAAAGATCAGTTTCCAGAGAGTCTAAATTTAATTAAGAATCCAGATATACTTATTTCTTTAGGATCGAAAAAAAGACCGGATCAAGTACTTGTAGGTTTTGCAGCTGAATCTCACGATGTAGTCGAGTCAGCTACCAGAAAACTAAATGATAAGAACTTAGATTGGATTGTAGCAAATGATATTTCGAATAAAGACATTGGTTTTTCTTCGGACAAGAACGAAGTTTTTCTAATCGGTTCTAAGGGCGATTTTCTTCATATTTGCCTTGCAGATAAGTGTATTATTGCAAAAGAAATTATGGATGCCATTTATCCAGCATGGCTAGAAAAAGCCCACTAGACAGAGTTCTCGGTAAATTGGAGGACCTGGATGAGGTAAATCTCAGTAACTTGGTTCAAAGGTTAGCACGTGAACGTAAATTATTGGAGACAGTCTTTGATGTAATCAGGGACGGGATTCTTGTATTGGATCGTAACGGTTTTATAACCTATTCTAATCAGCAAGGCAGAAAGTTAATTGGATTAAAGTCTGAATTAGGTGATAAAGTTTCTCTACTCCGGGCTGCTCCAGACCTTGCTAAGTCATTGGGTATAGATCGATTTTCTGACGATATTCGACCAGAGGTGATTGTTCGGGAAGTTTTAATTAACTATCCAGAAAAAAGATACCTAAGAATCTATGCAGTGCCCATCGAGGGTACAATAAGCGAAAAGTCTTCCACGCAAGATGCTGGGCTTGCCGTTGTTCTTAGCGATATAACCGAAGAAAAAACTCATGTTGAAGAGCAAATCGAAAACGAGAAGGTTTCCAGTATTATGGATTTAGCCGCAGGTGTGGCTCACGAATTAGGAAACCCTTTAAATTCAGTAAACATCCATCTACAGGTTCTCCAGAGAACATTGAAGAAAGCAGATTTACCTGCCAATGTTAGAATAAAGATCGAAAAGTCTCTCCAGTCATGCACTAAGGAAGTCGATAGGCTGGATTCTATTATTGTACATTTTCTCAAGGCAATACGCCCTTCAACTCCTGATTTTAAGGAATTGAATCTACTATCTATCATCGAAGAAATTTTGCATTTAAAAGAGCGAGAATTAAGCGGAAAGAAAATAAAAATAGAATTAGAATCAAAATCAAAAGACCCTTTAATTAATGGTGACTCCGAACAAATTAAACAAGTGTTTTTTAATGTTATAGGAAACGCAGTTGATGCTACGCCTGATAACTCAGAAATTCGAATCCTAATTTCTTGGGATAATGAATTTATTATAGTACAAATTATTGATTACGGAGAGGGTATTAAAAAAGAAAACGCATCTAAAGTATTTGAGCCTTATTTTACTACCAAAAAACAAGGGAATGGCATTGGCATGATGATCGTGCATCGTACTATGCGGAATCATGGTGGAGAAGTTGGGATTGATAGCAAGTATGGTTCTGGAACTATTGTAACTCTCAAGTTTCCTCGAAAAGGGCCTAGAGTACAATATTTGGAACAAAAATAAAAAATTAATGAAAGAGAATTTGTTAATCGTTGATGATGAGGCACATACTCGAGAGGGGCTTGAGTTAGCGTTAGAGGATGAATTCGAAATATTTTGTGCGAGTAACACAGAAGAAGCTTCACAAGCACTTAAGCACGAAGAATTTCAAGTTGTACTCACAGATTTAAGGATGCCTGGCGATTCAGGCATGAAAGTAATTGATTTAGCAATCCGTCATCCTTCTAAACCACTTTGTATTAT
>JAQCIX010000004.1 GCA_027593365.1 Verrucomicrobiota bacterium | reverse complement strand
AATCAATTGAGCCGCTGGGTCGCGACTAAGGAGGACCATGCTTCCAAGATTCAAAAAATTATCGCCGAGTATTTTCTTACCCAACGAATCAAGTCATCTTCGGATAAGTACGATGCCCTACTCAAGGGTGCTCATGCAGTGATGGTGGCAGCGATGAAATGCAAACAGGGAGTGGATGTCAAGAATGCGGAATCTTTAAAGTCTGCGATCGAAAGCTTTCAATCCGTTTACGAAAAGTAAGACTTAAGTACCTTTTTTTCCAATCTCAAGCATCTTTCCATAAGCCTCTTCCCAATGGGAAGTTTGCCTAGGCTCATATCTTTTCGGCTCAAAGGAGTCGGCGATCAACTGCCGGGCATCCGCTAAGGAACTTACTTCGCCCGCAGCCATCATTTGCACAACCACATTGCCCACACCAGTAGCCTCGATGGGTCCGGCGATTACCTCGCAACCGGTGGAATCCGCGGTCATTTGGTTGAGTAATTCATTTTGGGTCCCTCCTCCCACAATGTGCAACTGGGCAAGGGATTTGCCAGTTTTCATGCGTAAATTCCCCAGCACCTCTCGGTACTTCAGGGCAAGCCCCTCGAGGGCGGTACGGATGATTTCATTCTTGGACTGTGGAGCGGACTGACCGGAAGCAAGGCAGCGATCAGCAATTTTTTCGGGCATTTTTCCAATGGTGGAAAAAACCGGATCATCCACATCGAGAATCGCGGAAAAGGGACGGGCCTCCCGGGCCATACTGGTGAGCTGGCCGTAATCAAAATCCTCTCCGGCAGATTGCCAGTGCCGGCGGCATTCCTGCACGATCCACAATCCGCTGATATTCTTGAGGTAGCGAATGTCTTGACTGACTCCAAATTCGTTGGTGAATCCGAGCTTATCACTCTCGGGATCGCAGAGTGGCTGGTCGAGTTCCACACCCATCAACGACCAGGTACCCGAACTGAGGTAGGCAAAATCGCCCTCGGACCCAGCCGGCACCCCGGCCACCGCCGATGCGGTGTCGTGCGAACCCACGGTGTAGACGGGTAAATCACCACAGCGAATTTTATCCCGGGACGCTCCAGTTACCTGCCCCACATGGTGCCCAGGCTCCCAAAGATCACCGAGCATTTGGGTGGGGATACCCAGTTGTTCGAGCAGTCCACTGTCCCAGTTCCGGGTCTTTTGATCGAGCATCTGGCTGGTACTGGCCATAGTAATCTCGTTGCCCTTCTCTCCGGTGAGCCAAAAATTGATCAGATCAGGCGTGAAAAGGAGCTGGTCGGACTCCCTGAGGCAGGATTGACCTGCTTCCTTTTCGGCCATCAATTGAAACAATGTATTGATTAAAAGAGGTTGAATGCCGGTACGGGCATAGCATTCTTCCCTTGAAATCTTGGAAAAAAGCTTCTCAAACATGGGCTCAGTTCGGGAGTCCCGATAATGGTAAGGCATACCGAGCAGGTTGCCCGCTGGATCAAGGTGCCCGTAATCGAGCCCCCAGGAGTCCACGCCCACGGACTGGAGAGAGGCCCCATATTCGGCTTGGGCTTTGGCGAGTCCGTCAAGAATCTGCTGAAACAATCCGACGGTATTCCAGTGTATGGACCCGTTGAGATGAACCGGGCCATTGGGAAAGGAATGAACCACTTTCAGAGCTATGGAACTGCCGTCGTATTCACCGGCAAGTACCCGACCGCTCTCAGCTCCGAGGTCAACAGCGAGGTAGATTTTTTTGGAATTCATCGATGGGAAAGGAGAAAATATACTCACACAATCTGCTAATTGGCATGGAAGCAGGTGTCGAGGAAAAGAAAGGTTGTAGAACCCGAACACCCCACCAGTCCGACGCCCGGGTTGCATCTTGCTTGAAGAAATCGTCCAATTTGCTAACTTGTAAGAAGGCAATTTGATCGATTTGATCCGCTTATTTAATCAAACAATAAAAGAAAATGATTTTTGATCCACTTTATCTGCTGGTAATCGGTATAGGAATGGGGCTGAGCCTCTATGCTTCGAGCATCACCAAGGGGCGCTTTCGCAAGTACAGCCAGTACACCACCCGCTCTCGTCTCACTGGCGCTGACATTGCCCGCAACATATTGCAGGACAATAATATAAATGATGTCAGCATCGAGCGGGTACCAGGCGAACTGAGCGACCACTACGACCCTCGGACCAAGACCTTACGCCTGAGCCAGGCGGTACATGATTCCAACAGCATGGCCGCTTTTGGAGTAGCGGCTCACGAAGTGGGCCATGCCATACAACATGCCAAGTCGTACTCCCTTTTGTCCTTTCGGTCTGCATGGGTACCGGTCGCCAATCTTGGCGGAGGATTATCGATGATCGTGATTATGCTCGCTTTCTTTCTCGGTGGAGTGCAAACCGCGTCCGGTGCATCTCTTTCCTGGCTGGGAGTGTTGCTGTTTGGATGCACCACTCTTTTTACCCTGATCACTCTCCCGGTAGAGTTTGACGCTAGTAATCGGGCCATTGCCTGCCTGCAACGCGGGGGCTATGTCACAGAAAAAGAACTGGATGGAGCCCGCAAGGTGCTCAACGCTGCTGCCATGACCTATGTTGCTGCTTTTGTTACCTCTTTGCTAACTTTATTATACTGGGCATTTCGCTTGGGACTACTTGGCGGCAGAAGAGATTAGGTCCTGTCGAAACCTTCCCGCACTTCTAAATATTTTTTCAGGTTGTCCTGATTTAGAGTTCCTACCCTATTGAATGTTGTTTATTTTAGGCATTCAAGGTAAGGTCCGACCTTTTGGAAAAACACAAACCAGCACATTTCATGTATCGTATTTGCAATTTTAGTCTCCAAAATTTGTTGTTTTGGACTTTTCTTATCTCCGCAATCACCACGCTTTCTTTAAGTGCCAAAATCGCTCTTAAAAAAGACTACAAAGTATCATTGGTGGGAGCAGGAATGGGATCCCGAATGGTCCATTACGGACATTTCGAAACGGAAGTCCAATTGCGCTTCCCTCATTATCGGTTGGTTATCCGTAATCTTTGCGATGAAGGAAATACTCCTGGGTTTCGCCCTCACCCGGGTCGAGGTCAGGAAGAACAATTTGCATTCCCAGGTGCGAAGGAATTGGTGCCTGCCCGTTTTCGGGCAAACACCCAACCTGCAGGATTTTTTGAAACACCTGACCAATGGCTTACCCGCCTACAAACTGATGTCGTCCTGGCCTTCTTTGGTTTCAACTCTTCTTTCTCCGGAGAAGCGGGGCTGGACTCATTTAAGAAGGAACTCAACGGATACATTAAGCATACCCTTCGCCAGCGCTACAATGGTGAATCCCAGCCCCTTATGGCTCTCATCTCTCCGACAGCAGTCGAACCAACGCCTGGGGTAACGGACGGAACCCTGCAAAACAAAAACCTTGCGATTTACACCGATGCAATGAGGGAGATTGCCCGTAAAAACCGCATTACTTTCGTGGATTGCTATCAACCCTCTCTGGATTGGTACAATGGGGGGCAAAGACATACTCTCGATGGGGCCTTGCTTAATGATCTAGGAAACCGAAAACTTGCCAACCTCCTATGCGATCAAATTTTTGGCCGGGGTAACCCAAAACCTGAAAAGAGAGAGGCCATCCACGACGCAGTTATGGATAAAAACTTCTATTGGCTGAATGACTTCAAGGTGCCCAATGGCGTCCATGTCTATGGCAGAAGGTACAATCCATATGGCCCCAAAAACTATCCATTCGAGTTACAGAAGACCCGACAATACACAGATATCAGGGATCGTGCTATCTGGGCGGCTGGGATTGGTGCTGGGACTCGTCTATTTTTTGAGGATGAAGCTCCTGGAAATTCCAGATTGAGTAGAGGCTGGGAATTTGTGGGTGCCCCCTCCCCGGTTCTTTCCGGATCTAAATCCTTGATGAGAAGTGGAAGAGGAAACACTCAAGTGGTGGTGGACCAGTTAACATACCCACACGAGGTTACCGACTCAACCGACGAGTTTTTCTTTTGGGTCTACCTGGATCCCAGAGATACACCCAAGCAAATTATGGTACAATTCCACAACGGAAACTGGGAGCACCGTGCCTACTGGGGAGAAAATTTAATTCCCTATGGAATTGATAACACTACCGGAAGAAAACGATTGGGTAATTTACCAAGTACAGGTACTTGGCATCGACTTTCAGTCCGAGCTCATCAAATCGGTTTAGCCGTTGACTCGAAAATCCAGGGAATGGCCATTACCCAGTGGGGAGGAACCACTTACTGGGATCGCTCTGGGGTTCATTTCGGGCGTATTAACTTAGAAGAGGAGGACCGCAAGACCCTCAGGCTTCCCCGGGTAGAAACTAATTATCGTTCTGATAATATCAAACACGGCAAGCTCCAGTATATCCCTGGCGAACAAGCGGTAAAACAATTGAAACCTGCCCTAGGTTACAAGGTCGAACTCTTTGCCGAC
Organism: Verrucomicrobiota bacterium; assembly: GCA_027593365.1. GTDB lineage: Bacteria > Verrucomicrobiota > Verrucomicrobiia > Opitutales > Seribacteraceae > Chordibacter. Next base: position 30,065 of record JAQCIX010000004.1, on the reverse strand, counting down.
GAAAAAAGATTCCCCGACCTCGCTAACCCAGTGCAAATGTCGTTCGATAACCAAGGCAGGTTGTGGGTCGCCACCATGGCCAGCTACCCACATTACCGCATTGGTGACCCAAAGCCACAGGATAAGCTTATCATTTTTGAAGATACGGATAACGACGGGAAAGCAGACAAGCAGACCAATTTTGCGGACGACCTGCACATCCCTATCGGATTCGAAATTTCCCACGACGGTGTCTATGTGTCACAAGGTGCAAATCTGGTTTTACTGAAGGATACGGATGGAGATGATCGATATGATGTAAAGGAAGTAGTACTGAGTGGATTTGACGATCACGACACCCATCACGCTATATCTGCTTTTTGTGCCGACCCCTCTGGTGCCCTACTCATGGGAGAAGGTATTTTCCTGCATACAAATGTAGAAACGGTTTTTGGCCCTATACGCGGAACCAATGGCGGGTTTTTCCGCTACTCTCCACAAAATAAAAGCCTCGTTAGACACGCTCAGTTGAAAATCCCCAACCCATGGGGCATTTGCGTGGATGCCTACGGACAGGAATTTTTCCTGCACACATCCGGCCCTGCCCTTGGTTGGATGCTGCCGGGTGAGGTCAATGCCCGATACGGAGCTGCATTGAATTCCACAGATTTACTTTCATCCAACAAAGTAAGACCGACATCGGGATTGGAGATTGTATCCAGCAGGCACTTTCCTGATGAAGTTCAAGGAGACATTCTGATTAATAATAACATTGGTTTTCTAGGCATAAAACAACACCAGCTGATTGATTCGGATCCAGGGTTTGAAACGAAATACAGGCAAGACCTACTCTTTTCGACCGACACGAATTTCCGTCCCGTTGATTTGGAATTTGCTCCGGATGGCTCTCTCTATGTTGTGGACTGGCAGAATGCTCTAATCGGACACATGCAACACAATGCCCGGGATCCCAACCGAGATCATGCCCATGGTCGAATTTACCGAATCACCTACCCTTCGAGACCCTTGGTTCAACCTGCCAAGATTGCCAACGCTTCCATTCCTGAATTATTGGAAAACCTTAAGCTTCCAGAACTCCGCACCCGCTATCGAACTCGTCGTGAATTGCGTGGACGAAACCCAAATCAGGTTGCAGCAGCAGCCATAAAATGGGCCGACTCACAAGAGGATGATCGTTTAAAACTTGAAGCTCTCTGGGTCACTTGGGGTGCAGATCGAATTCATAAAAAACTGCTTCTTCAACTTTTAGAATCAAAAGACCATCGAGTACGTTCCGCTGCGGTTCAGGTTTTGCGAAACAATCTTTCCAATTTTGAGGATGAAAATAAATTACTTCTCACTGCTGCGGGAGATACCCATGGCCGGGTACGCTTGTCTGCCCTGACCACAGCTACATATCTTCCCCAGACCGACGGACTTGAAGTGATTGATAAAGCCAAGGAAAAGGGTGTGGGAGCAACCTACCAATCCAGCCTGGATTTTGCCGAGAGTTATCTCCTTAAAAACCAGCAGGCTTACGAAGAGGACAAACATAAAATTGTGGTCCCAGAACACCTTTCGCTTTCTGAAGGTCGCCTGTTCTTGAAGGGGGCTGAAATTTACGAAAAGGAAGGCTATTGTGGAACCTGTCATCAGGAAAACGGCATGGGGCTGCCCGATGCTGGATTTCCTCCCCTTGCAGATACAAAGTGGGTAAATGGCGACCAGGATCGGCTGATCAAGCTTACCCTAAAGGGACTGATGGGTCCCATCGAAGTCAAAGGTCGTGAATACCCAGGCCTCGTACCAATGACTCCTTTCGAGTCTCTTCTTGATGACTACGATGCTGCAGCTGTGCTCACCTTTATTCGAAATTCATTTGGGAACAAATCAGACCCTATTTTACCTTGGCAGGTCAATAAAGTGAGAGGCGAAATCAAAGGTAAACAGGGTTTTTACAGTCCTGCTGAACTTCTAACCGAGCATCCGTACCCGAACTGATTTTGGCTGAATTTTGCTGTACAACCCTTCCTTCGGGATTAGCAGCTACCGATTTAGCTAGTAGCGAGTTCCTCGGCTAGGTCTTCCAAAGGGTAGGTCCAAATTTCAGAAAGAGTTGGGTGATACCAATCTGCTTTGAGCAGATCTGCCGGGGTTGCCTTAAGGGCAACTGCGACTGATAAGGAATGTATAAGTTCACCAGCATCCTTGGATACACATTCGGCACCGAGAATCCGACCCGTTTTTCGGTCGGCATGAACCGAGACATATCCATACTTTGCTTCCATAAGAATGGACTTTCCATGATCATCAAAAGGGTAGGATGCAGAAAATGGCTCCATACCTCGATCCCTGATTTCTTCGGGGCCCAACCCTACCTTAGCAAGCTGAGGGTCTGTAAAGACGACCGTGAGCAAAGAATCGTAATTCAACGGAGGAACGGATTCCCCACATGCATGCCTGGCTGCAGTCTCTCCCTGTTTGATCGCAATATGAACAATCTCATGAGGTCCTGCACAGTCCCCGGCTGCATAAATATTGGGAATTTGAGTCTGTTGGAAAGAATTGGTTTTGACATGACCGCTTTTCAGGCAATCGAGCCCGACCCTTTCCAGACCAAGATTTGAAGTGGCAGGTCTCCTACCGAGAGCATTAAAAAGAAAGCTCGTTTCCAATTGGTGAGATTTACCCCCATGCTCGAAATTTACCTGAATTTGGTTTTCTCCAATTTGCTCGAATGATTGAAGAGAAACACCTGTATATAAATCTATCTTCTCTGCACGGAAAGCCTGTTCCACAACTGTAGATGCCTCAGGAGAAAAGCCTTTCAGGATGTGGTTACTTCGCTGAAGTTGAATCACCCGGCATCCCACCCTAGAGAGAAACTGAGCCAATTCGCAGGCAACCACCCCACCCCCAAGAACAATGCATTCTTCGGGAAGATAATCCAAGTTCAGAACATCGTCACTTGTTTTGAAAGGACAATTCCTCAGACCAGGTAGGTCAGGTGTATAAATCTCCGAACCAGTGGAGATAAGTATTTTCTCTGCTTTTAAAACCAGTCCACCAGCTAGCTGTATGGTATTGGCGTCGAGAAAGGATCCATACTCACGATACAAAGAAAAGCGGCCATCTTCCAATTGCTCCTTTCGGTAATCTGAAAACTCCTGAATCACCGCTCTTTTTCTCTTCTGCATCTCTGCGAGATTTGCCACTGGTTTATCCCCATCAAAACCAAAAACTTCTCCTTTTTGAGCCAAGTGAAGGATCTCTGCCGAATAAATTAGGGTTTTCGAAGGCATACAACCCCGCAGGATACATAAGCCACTTAACTCACTCCCACCATCGACCACGGCAACGGACTTTCCAAATTCATGAACCGTTCTGGCTGCTGCGTACCCCGCACTCCCACCACCCAAAACCAGAAAGTCAAAGTCTTGTGCTATATTTCCCATGCAATACTTCTTAAAAAATATTCCAAATCTGTCGATTCACTTTAGTAAATAAGAAGGTGGAATATAACGATCAATAACCCTATATTAGAATTGATTCAAAATGAGTTTTCCCAAAGATAAGTATTACCTATGATCAAACTTCAAGAATATCAGGAGGGCGAAGTTGTGCTGCCAGAAGGCGAGCTCGGAACCGGATTTTGTATTTTGGAAAGCGGCACCCTCGAAGTCATTCGTGATAATCGCGTACTCAGCGAGATCAATATGAAAGGAGCAATCTTTGGTGAACTTAGTGAAATCCTTGGAATGAAAAGGGATGCAGCTATTCGAGCCAAGACTCCATCCAAGGTTCGCCATGTGGAAGAAAGCATCGCCGACATTGTCACTAAAAATCCCAAAGTTGCCCTAAAGCTCATTCGTACCCTTGGACGTCGCCTATATCGGATGAACAAAATTGCTCCTCGCGGTGACTCTGATTTTAATATCTTTAAAAAGGCTGATGGGACGAAAGTCTTGGATGTCACCGATAACACCATTCGAATTTTGGTGGTCGATGATAAACCCAACATTGTCAAACAACTCACCGAAATGTTCGCCAAAAGTGATTGGCAGGTTGAAGGAGCAAAAGATGAACAATGTGCATTGGACGCTTGTGAACACAGTCACTACTCGGCCATCCTAATTAGCATGGGCCTCCCCGGAGATTCAGCCATTGATCTAAGGAGAAAGCTCAAGACCAATCACCGTGTGCTAAATACTCCAGTAGTTGGAATGATTGTCATGGGAGACCAGGCTGCTCAAAAGAAAGCTCTGGATGCTGGATTTGCCGACTGTATCACCAAGCCTTTTGATCAAAATAAATCCGATGCGGTGATGTACAAGGTCATGAATCTTGATTCTTCTGCACGCTACTTCAAGTTTATCGACGATTATTTACTCTTTGAATTACCTACCGAACTTTCTCCATTCGTTATTAATGACATTAAAGAGAATATGGATCAAAGGATCCGTAACACCATTAACGAAGGTATCCTAAAATTAATCATAGATGTTTCCTCGCTCGAGGAAGCCGAGGAAGAAGCGATTGAGGTAGTCGGTGAGTTTGCCGAGAAAATCGAGGATATGAAACTTCCAATGAGAGGAGCCATTATTGCAACCGGAGAGGATGCCGAGATGTGGAATAATTTGGATGGATGCGAAGAATGGGCTATCTGCGAAAACCTCGAAGAAGCCAAGGAATCTTTCAACCGAGAGGTCGAGGAAGACGAGGATTGATCCCCTCTTTTCATCTGACCCTCCCCCAAGCCAACCACATATCCCCACGGGAGTAGTTGTCTATGTCTAAAGATCTTGATTCAGAAAGCACCCGAAATGGGTTCCTTACCTTGCAGGAAAGAATTTGCGGTAAGCTTTTGGAACTTGATCCGCTTTGTAAAGAAACTGAGGAGGCATGGGACCGAGAAGAAGGTGGAGGAGGCATTACACGAGCTTTCGCAAAAGGAGATGCGATGGAAAAAGGTGGAATTAACTTCTCTGATGTACATGGTAAGGAGCTTCCACCGTCTGCGACTCAGAACCGCCCGGAATTAAGTGGGCTACCCTTTCGGGCCATGGGGGTTTCTGTCGTTTTCCACCCTTACAACCCATATGTGCCTACCAGCCATGCCAACATTCGCTATTTTGAAGCAGGTCCAGAGGGAAATCCAACAGAGTGGTGGTTTGGGGGAGGATTTGATTTAACACCCTATTACCCTTTTCATGAGGATGTGCTCCTTTGGCACAAGGCAGCAAAATCAGTCTGTGATCCTTTTGGCACTGATCTCTATCCAAAATTCAAAAAATGGTGTGATGAGTACTTTTATCTTCCTCACAGAAAGGAAACCCGAGGAGTAGGTGGTATCTTTTTTGATGACCTAAAACTTGAAACTTTTGAACAGACACTAGATTTTGTCCTATCGGTGGGGAACTGCTTTTCGGATACTTACTTCGAAATATTCGAAAAACGAAAGACCACTGCTTTTGGACAAAAACAAAGGAATTTTCAAAAATACCGTAGAGGAAGGTACGCTGAATTTAATCTCGTGTATGATCGTGGTACTCTTTTTGGGCTTCAGTCCAAGGGAAGAACCGAGTCTATTCTAATGTCCATGCCACCTGAGGTGTCCTGGACATATGGTTGGTCCCCTGAAGCTGACTCCCCTGAAGAGGATCTTTATCAATCTTATTTACGACCCAGAGAATGGCTGGCTGAACAAGGGTGAGTGGACGGTCTTTATTTATTGATACCCTAAATGGAGTAAACCAAAGCGGACGCCCTCCTCTCTGGGTTATGAGACAAGCGGGCCGCTATTTGCCTGAATATCGGGCCCTGAAAGAAAAATATTCTTTTCTTGAGATGGTTAAGAATCCTGAACTTGCCACTGAAGTAACCCTTCAACCACTGCGAAGATTCAAGTTGGATGCGGCGATCGTTTTCAGCGACATCCTGGTAATTCCAGAAGCTATGGGCCAAGGCTATGACTTCAGAAATGGAGGTGGGATTGAAATGACTTCTAAAATCAGTTCCGAGAAAGACATCGACCAGCTGTCGACTGAAGCCATTCAGGAAAAACTTTCTTATGTATCCAGCACACTGAAACTCCTTAGAAAAGAATTGGGGGGAAACCAGGCTTTATTAGGCTTTTGCGGGTCTCCATGGACCCTCGCCTGTTACATGATTGAAGGTGGATCTGCGGATGGGTTCCCCAAAGCTTTGGCTTGGGCAAAAGAACATCCTGCTTCCTTTCATAAGCTATTGGGAAAAATTGCGGATGCCCTGATCGAATATTTAAAGATGCAGGCAAGCTGTGGGGTAGACGCCCTGCAAATTTTTGATAGTTGGCACAACCTCTGCCCATCTGATCATCTCTGGGACTATTCCCTGCATTGGATTCAAAAGGTGATTGAAAACATTCCCAGCGAGCTTGCCATCATTGTTTACGCCAATGCATCAGCAGATCGATTATGCGAAATCAAAAAAACAGGAACCAGAGCCCTGGGAGTTCATCACAACACTGATTTGCCAGAGGTACGTAAGCGATTACCCTCTCCCCTCGTGCTTCAGGGTAATTTGGATCCGGAATTAATGGAAACTAATGCTGGCCAAGTTGCTATTGAAACCAACAAAATCTTGGATTCAATGAGGAACGACCCTGCCCACATTATGAACTTGGGTCATGGCATACGACCCAACGCAAAGATAGAATGTATGGAAGCACTCGTTGATTCAGTCCTTGCTTTGGGGCATCACTAAATCTTGGTTGGCATGTTTTTGATTACTTGGTCTTAATTCACAAATCGAGCTTACAGCTTCCTCAAAATCATCGTATCCCTCCACGATCTCTATTTCCATTCGTAGGTAATAGAGAGGGATTACTGGTTTGAAATCATCAGGTATTCGCACAGCATCCTTTTCTGTTGTGATCATGACCTCCACACCCGAGTTTTTGGCCTGCTGAAAAAGCCTTTCCAGCTCATCTTTCTCGTAACGATGATGGTCCAGGAAACGTTTTTTGTATCGTAATTCTCCTGACATTCTATGAATGAGTTGCTCAAATCCACGAGGAGAAGCGATGCCGCAAAAGACACCCGCTTGAAGTTCAAATAAAAAGCTTAATTTTTTTTCTTCAGTTCCATTGATCTCTCTGAAAACTTTAGGCTTATGAGCACAACGAATAATTTCCGCGTTTTTGTTATACTTGCGGATGGTTTCCAATAGCTCAAGTTGTGGCTCGATTTCAGATTTGGTAATTAACACATAGGAAGCTCGACAAAGATGACGAACGGGTTCTCTTAAGATACCTCTTGGCAGTAACTTATGGTTTCCGAATGGATTCAGCTGATCCACAAGCAACAAGTTCATATCGGCTTGCATAGGCAAAAATTGAAAACCGTCATCTAAAATCAGCACATCTACCCCATATTCCTCAATGGCAAACCTACCGGCACGGACACGATCTTTATCGGTCAGCACCAGAACACCGGGTAAATTATGAGCAAGCATGTAAGGCTCATCACCCGCTTCTTCAGAATCGAGTAGTACCTTACTGCCATTACTTACCACCTTGGTCGTGGATTGTTTTTCAGAAGCTCCTTCCTCCTTACTTTTATAACCACGACTGAGCACAGCAACCTTTCGCCCCTTGGCAACTAGCTCGCGAGCCAAGCGTTCGACCACGGGTGTTTTGCCGGTCCCCCCCATAGTAAGATTGCCGACAACAATCACCAGGGCATCGAGTCGCGTGGAACGAAAAAACAATCCTTTGGAATAGAGAAATAAACGAGACCAAACGATACCGTAGAAAAGGTAGGAAAAAGGATTTAGAAACAGACCGAACAAGCGGGCAGAGATAGATAGATCTCGGTCATACAGAACACCTTCTACGAAGCTTTCGAAATCGCCCCATCTTTGCTTTACCCAAGTTAACCCGCCTGTTTGCGTCATATCGTCCAAAAGTTAATAAAATTCATCACACTTTCAACCTGATTCCCCATCCGAGTCCTTTGATCCATTGACTTTTTTAGTCGAAAGTATTTGATGAATTCCTTTTAGCTAGACCAAATATGCAGGTAACTCTTTTAAAATCCAAGTTGCACCGTGCCCAAGTCACTGGAGTTCACCAGAACTATTCTGGGAGTCTTTCAATCGATCAGGACCTCTTGGATGCGGCAGGCTTTTTGCACCACGAAAAAATTCTCGTCGGCAATATAACAAATGGAGAAAGATTTGAGACTTATTGTATTCCTGCTGCTCGTGGATCCGGAGAGATTGCCCTGAATGGGGCGGCTGCTCACAAAGGAAAAGTCGGCGACCTTTTGGTAATATTAACTTTTGTTTCCCTTAATCCAGATGAAGCTGCGGTTTGGGAACCCAAACTCGTGCTGGTAGGTAAAAAGAACCTAACCCATGAATTAATTTCCTCCCCTGCCCCCCTTTCTCATGATTGATTATAAATTACATATCCCTGGCCCGGTTGATGTTTCTCCGCAAGCCTATGAAGCCATGTCAACCCGAGTTATGGGTCATAGAAGTCCTGACTTCGTTGAATTGTATCAATCCTGCCAGCCTCAGCTTCAGGAGCTTTTTCAGACCCAAGACCCTGTATTCCTCTCTACTTCCAGTGCATGGGGGGTGATGGAAGGTGCGGTTCGAAACCTATGTGCCAAGAAAACTTTGTGCTGCATGTGTGGAGCCTTCTCTGACAAGTGGTTGGATGTAGCTCTGCGATGTGGCAAGGAGGCAGATGGATTGGAAGCTGAATGGGGACATCACATTGATCCTCAGATTCTCGATAGCAAACTTGCCACCGGTGAGTACGACTTAGTTACCCTGGTTCATAACGAAACATCTTGCGGAATGATGAACCCGCTGGAAGACATCATGAAAGTATTGGCTAAATACCCAGATGTTATTTCAGTCATTGATACTGTCAGTTCGTTCTCGGTCGTACCCATCCCAAAAGATCTTTGGGGTATTGATGTAATCCTCACTGGATCCCAGAAGGCACTTGCCCTACCGCCCGGACTAGCCTTGCTTACGGTTTCGGAAAGAGCTTTTGCACGGGCCGAAAAAATTGATGGTCGTGGATACTATTTTGATTTCATCGAATTTCTCAAAAACCATGAGAAAGGAATGACTCCAAGCACACCTGCCATTCCCCAAATTCATGGATTAAAATACACCCTAGACAAAATTTTTGAGGAAGGGGTGGAAGCCAGGCATAACCGACACGCTAAACTCAATGATATGGTTCATGATTGGGTTGAGCAAAAAGGCTTTACTTTACTTCCCGAGAAAGCATTCGCATCCAAAGCACTTACTTGCGTGAGCAACAATTTGGAAATGGATGTGGCCGGATTTGTGAAGGCATTGAAAAATGAAAAGAAACTAGCCATTGATGGTGGCTACGGAAAAATTAAGGGTAAAACTTTTCGGATATCTAATATGGGCAACGAAACGGAAGATACCATGACTCATCTGCTCCAAAGCATGGATGAAATCTTGCCCAGATTTTTACCCAATTAATCCAACAAAAGCTTTTCGCATTCATAATATATCCAATTTTTAGGTTGATGAAAAAACTCATAATCGCTGAAAAGCCTAGTGTAGCCAGGGACCTCGCTAAAGCCCTTGGAAAAGTCCCTAAAAAAGACGATTACTTTGAAAACGAAGAATGGATTATCGACAGTGCCATTGGCCACTTGGTCGAACTCTACATGCCCGACGATTTTGATAAAAAGCTCAAAGCCTGGAAAATTGCGAATCTGCCTATCATCCCTCCCAAATTTGAGCTAAAACCTGTATCAACTGCCAAGAAGAAGTTTCAAAGCCTCAAAAAGCAACTCAAGCGAAAGGATGTGGATTTTGTTATCAATGCATGCGATGCGGGTCGGGAAGGTGAACTGATTTTCAATTACATCCACGAGCTGTCCGGTTCCAAACTTTCGGTGAAGAGACTTTGGCTTTTATCGATGACAGAAAAATCGATTCGGGAGGCTTTCAACAACCTTCGTGAATCGAGCCAAATGCAACCCCTTTTGGATGCGGCAAGATGCCGATCTGAATCTGATTGGCTGATAGGGATTAACGGCACCCGAGCCGTCACAATCAAGAGAAACAAAGCAAGCAGTCGGCAGGTTTCCACAGTTGGACGGGTTCAAACTCCAACCCTATCTTTAGTCATCGAACGAGAGCACGAAATTCAAAATTTCAGGGCACAGACTTATTATTCCATAAGGGCGAACTTTGAAATTACCAATGGTGTCTATCAGGGAATTTTCCAAAAGGATGATTTCAAGAAAGATGAGCAAAACGATCGCGACAGAATCGATCGGATTTGGGATGAGAGCACCGCACAATCGATCTTCGATCAAGTTCAGCAAGCCAGTTTTTGCCCAGTTTCAGAGACAAAGAAAAGATCCAAGCAGAGCTCACCCAGGCTCTACGACTTAACCACGCTACAAAGAGAAGCCAACCGACTCCATCATCTACCTGCCAGCCGCACATTGCAGCTTGCTCAGGCTCTTTATGAAAAGCACAAGGTTATTACTTACCCAAGGACAGATTCCAAGGCTCTCCCTGAAGATTATGTCTCAACTTGCCATGATCTCCTTCAGAGGGTTAGCGGAGACTTTCAGCCCTTTGCCCAAAAGGTACTTCAAGAAAACTGGGTCAACCCAGGTGATAAGCGGGTATTTAACAATAAACAGATCAGTGATCACTTTGCCATCATTCCCACAACAACAAGCCCAGCAAAACTGGATGCGAATGAATGGAAAATCTACAACCTTATCCTCAAAAGGTTTATCGCTGTATTTTACCCACCTGCAGAATGGGATGTGACAACCCGAATGACTGAAGTCAGTGGACATTCCTTTAAGACCGAGGGCAAGGTCCTTGTCGAGGCCTCTTGGTTGTCTATTTACGGGAAGGACCAAGGTGGCGAGGATACCCTGCCCTCTCTTGGATCAGATCAGGAGTCTAAATATTTAGATTCTGAACTGATCGAAGATGAAACCAACCCCCCTCCCCGTTACAATGAAGCCACTCTTCTTTCAGCGATGGAAGGTGCAGGAAAACTAGTTGATGATGAAGACCTTGCTGAAGCCCTGAAGGAAAAAGGCCTCGGAACCCCTGCGACCCGTGCTTCCACGATTGAACACTTAATCAAAGAAAAATATTTAAGACGCGAAGGAACAGAGCTCTTTCCATCTCTCAAAGCGGAAGATCTATTTCAATTTCTCCATGCTGCGGGAGTTGAGGTTCTGACCAGCCCGGCCATGACTGGAGAATGGGAGCAAAAACTTCGGCAGATTGAGGACGGTAAAATGACCCGAGATTCATTCATGGAAGAAATCTCTAACCTTACCCGAGATTTTGTCTCAAAAACTACTGGATTTGATGAAACCACTGCGTCTCTGAAGGAAACAGTCTTACGATCTCCACTCGATAATCAGCCTCTTTTTGAGGGACTTAATGCCTATCAGGACACTTCGGGAGATTTCAGGATATCGAAAAATATTGCCGGTCGGCGCCTTACTGTAGATGAAGTGGAAATTTTATTGAAAAACAAGAGAGTGGGCCCCTTGGATGACTTTATTTCCAAAACCGGTAAACGCTTCTCAGCGATGCTCAAAATGGAAGAGGACTACAAGATCAGCTTTTTATTTGATAACTCGAAAGATGAACAAGAGGAATCTGTTGAAAAAGATATGATCAAAACCGCTCCAGTGGTAAGCGACTGTCCAATTTGCGATGGGTCGATTCACCAAACTGATTTATCCTTCCTCTGTTCCAAAAATAAAAGAGTTTCTGAAGACGGTGCCTGTTCTTTTCGTTTGACCCGAAAATTATTGGATAAAGAGATTCCTCTCGAGGAGTTCAAAAAATTGGTATCGGAGAAAAAAACAGGACTGATCAAAGGGTTTGTATCAAGAAGAACGAAAAGAAGATTTGATGCTAATTTGCTCCTCAAGGACAACGGGTCCATTGGTTTTGAGTTTCCTCCGAAGAAAAAGAAAACTGCTTAACTCTTATTCCGTAGATAGATGCCCCTTTTCAAATATCTTATTTTAAATCAAAGTAAGATTCCTGAATATATAGAGGTGGAACAATCAATTCGTGAACAACCTCTGTCCAAGCACCCTCTAACCGGCGAACCTGTCGAGCGCATCCCTCAGTCCCCAAGCTTAACTTTAAACCATTCAGAAAAGCGGGAAAAAAGGACTCTTTCTCCAGACCATTTGCATAAACATGGATTTTCAGTTCTTGAAAAAGATAAGAGTTCATCTAAGTACATCCAAACTGTAGGCAAACACCCGAAGCTCAAATCCTTACATGAGTAATTCTTTTTCTAAATCTGGTAAACCCAGTTGGCTTCGAGCAAAACTGCCCTCTGGACCAGAATACGGCAGGGTTAGGAATCTTGTGGACGACAACCAGCTCCACACCGTTTGCCAAAGTGCTCAATGCCCAAACATGGGTGAATGTTGGTCCCGGGGTACAGCTACATTGATGATACTGGGGAATATCTGTACCCGTGCGTGCTCCTTTTGTGCGATCCAAACTGGCAAACCTACGGAGCTTGATTTGGCTGAGCCACCAAGAGTCGCTGATGCGGTCGCTAAAATGGGTCTTAAACACTGCGTGCTCACCTCTGTTGCTAGAGATGATCTTCCTGATGGTGGAGCCAAGGTATGGGCAGCCACCATCCGGGCTGTGCGCCACCGCAACCCAGGCACTGCCATCGAAGTTCTGGTACCAGACTTTAAGGGAAACTTTGATTCGCTTGATATCGTTCTCGATGCAAAGCCCGATATATTCAATCATAACTTGGAGACAGTGGAGCGTTTACAAAGACCGATCCGTAAAACTGCTCATTATCAAAGAAGCCTAGATGTCTTATCGCACTCTAAGAGCCGAGGATTCCCGATTAAATCTGGAATTATGCTTGGATTAGGTGAAAAAGAAGATGAGATCAGGACAGCAATCAAGGATCTTGCTAAAATCGGTTTAAATATTCTTACCCTTGGGCAGTATTTACAACCCAGTGCAGAATATTCTCCCATAGACCGATGGGTCACCCCCGAGGAATTTGACGAATGGAAAGCAGAAGCTCATGAGTTAGGGATTGAGGTGGTGGAATCAGGCCCCCTGGTTCGATCTTCCTACCATGCGGATGAGCAATCAGACCGATACGCCAAAGACTCGGTTCCGGTTTCTACTTCTGCGTAAGTTTAGCCCATTCACATCCTCCAAATCTACTGAAGCTTTACTGATTTTAACCAAAAGAAAAGGCGTCCCCCGAAAGGAACGCCTTTTCAAAATAAAGTAAGAAAAAATTCTTACATCATGCCATGATCATGGCCATGTCCTGCGGGAGCGGCTGGCTCCTTCTCAGGGATGTCGGTAATCATGCAATCAGTGGTCAATAAGAGACCGGATACGGAACCAGCATTTTGCAATGCGGTACGGGTTACCTTGGTTGGATCCACCACACCTGCTTTAATCAGGTCTTCGTGGGTATCCGTTGCCACATTGTAGCCCATGCTTCCTTTGGATTTGAGAACTTGTTGTACAACGAGCGATCCTTCCACACCTGCGTTATCGCAAAGCTTGCGAAGAGGTGCTTCAATCGCACGACGAACAATACCTGCACCAATTTGCTCATCACCTTCCAAGGCTTCTGCTGCCTTTTCAATAGCATTCGCAGCACGTAGGAGAGCAACACCACCACCTGGAAGAATTCCTTCTTCCACAGCGGCACGGGTAGCATGCAAGGCATCTTCAACACGAGCTTTCTTTTCCTTCATTTCTGGTTCAGTTGCAGCACCAACATTGATCACTGCAACACCACCAGCCAATTTGGCAAGACGCTCTTGTAATTTTTCACGATCGTAATCGGAGGTAGTCTCTTCGATTTGACGGCGAATTTGTTTTACACGGCCTTGAATGTCAGAAGCTTTACCAGCTCCTTCAACAATCACGGTATTTTCCTTGTCAACGGAAACGCGCTTCGCTTGACCAAGATCAGCAAGTTGGACATTCTCCAATTTGATTCCGAGATCTTCGGTGAGGCAACGTCCACCAGTAAGGATGGCAATGTCACGGAGCATTTCTTTACGACGGTCACCAAAGCCAGGAGCTTTTACGGCACAGGCGTTAAGGGTTCCACGAAGTTTGTTTACCACGAGTGCAGCCAAAGCTTCGCCCTCAATATCCTCAGCAATAATAAGAAGAGGTTTTCCTTGTTTGGAAACAATTTGCAGAAGTGGAAGTAGGTCACTCAATGCACTGATCTTCTTTTCATGGATGAGAATGTAGCAATCTTCCAAGGCTGCTTCCATGGTCTCATTGTTGGTGCAAAAGTAAGGGCTAAGATAGCCTTTATCAAACTGCATACCCTCAACAACATCCAAGGTAGTCTCGATGCTTTTTGCCTCTTCCACGGTGATCGTTCCGTCTTTACCGACTTTGTCCATTGCATCAGCGATGATCTCGCCAATTTCACTGTCCCAGTTTGCAGAAACAGTGGCAACCTGACGAACTTCTTCACGATCAGATACTTTTTTGCTGTCACGGAGGAGCTTAGCCACTCCTGCCTCAACAGCTTTATCGATTCCGCGTTTAAGGTAAACAGGGTTTGCACCAGCTGCTACATTCTTCAATCCCTCACGGTAAACTGCATGGGCAAGAACAGTCGCGGTTGTAGTACCATCGCCAGCAAGATCAGAAGTTTTGGATGCAACTTCACGAACCATTTGAGCACCCATATTTTCATAGGGATCTTCGAGCTCAATTTCTTTGGCAACGGTTACCCCGTCCTTAGTTACAGTTGGAGAACCGAACTTTTTATCGATTAATACATTACGACCCTTAGGTCCAAGCGTTACGCTGACTGCTTCAGCAAGTGTCGACACGCCTTTAAGAATTTTCTTGCGGGCGGCTTCGTCGAATAGAATTTGTTTAGCCATTTTTACTTCTTATTTTGGAAGTTTATATTTTTGTGAAAGAATCAACCTACGATTCCGAGAATATCTTCTTCGCGGAGGATCTTGTACTCGACATCATCGACTTTTACATCGGTTCCGCCGTATTTGCTGATCAAGACTTTGTCACCCTTCTTAACTTGAAAGGGAACATCGTTACCGGCGTCGTCTTTTTTCCCTGTTCCCAGGGCAACTACTTCGGCTTCTTGGGGCTTTTCCTTAGCTGAATCAGGGATAATGATCCCGCCTTTTACTTGTTCATCTTCATCAACTTGTTTGACGAGGACGCGATCTCCTAATGGAGTTATTTTTGGTTTACTCATATTCCTTAGTTTTGGGTTAGGTTATGTAATATAGTGATTAACAGATATGAAGGAGGTGCAGGCACCTACTTCTAAAGTTTTTCTTAGCAGAGTATTTAGGAATCCTTTTTTTCATCTTTCTCATCTTCGACTACCTCAAAATCGGCATCAACGATGTCATCCTCTTTGGATTTTTTACCTCCACTGGACTTTTCCGCAGCGGCAGCAGCGGCAGCGGCGGCGGGGTCAGCCCCTCCTCCAGCTTGTGCAGCTTGTTTAGCTAATTCTTCAAATCCCTTTTCCAGCTTTTGTTTTGCTTCTTTCAGAGAAGAAGGTGTGGAACTTTGGTCATCGAGCACCTTCTTGGCGTCCGCGAGCATATCACCAATCTTGGTTTTCAAATCATCTGGAGCTTTGTCGCCAAGATCAGTCAGTTGTTTTTCGCACTGATACACCAAAGAATCCAACTCATTTCGAACCTGCACAGAGTCTTTTTTCTCCTTATCTTGCTCCGCAAATTTCTCCGCTTCCTTCTTAAGCCTTTCAACTTCTTGCTCGTCCATACTGGAAGAACCAGAAATGGTAATCTTTTGATCTTTACCTGTATCTTTATCCTTAGCGGTTACATTCAGGATACCATTGGCGTCGATATCAAAAGTGACTTCAATTTGGGGTGTACCACGGGGAGCTGGACGAATCCCATCGAGTTTAAAAGTTCCCAATGTTTTGTTATCCTGAGACATGGCTCGCTCACCTTGAAGAACAACTATATCTACCGCAGGTTGGTTATCCGCTGCAGTGGAAAAAACTTGGGATTTCTTGGTGGGGATAGTGGTGTTACGTTCAATCATGGCAGTGGACACTCCACCCGCTGTTTCAATACCCAATGTCAACGGAGTAACATCAAGCAGTAAGACATCATTCACATCCCCCTGAAGAACGGCACCCTGAATTGCGGCACCAATAGCAACCACTTCATCCGGGTTTACGCCTTGATGAGGATCTTTTCCTCCAAGTTCTTTCGCAATCTCGACAACCCGTGGACTACGGGTCATTCCGCCTACAAGAACAAGGTTTCCTACCTCACCGATACTTAAACCTGAATCATCTAAGCATGATTTGAAAGGATTCTTGGTACGCTCGTACAAATCGTCACAGATTTGCTCCAGTTTAGATCTGGAAAGAGTTACATTTAAGTGCTTCGGGCCCGAAGCATCTGCAGTGATGAAAGGAAGATTTATATCGGTGGATTGTGAAGAAGATAACGCCATTTTCGCTTTTTCAGCTTCTTCTTTCAGCCGCTGCATAGCCATGGGGTCGCCAGAAAGATCAACTCCCTGCTCCTTTTTAAAGTCATCCACCAACCAACGAATGATTTGATCGTCCCAATTATCTCCTCCCAACTGAGTATCTCCATTGGTTGCTTTGACTTCGAATACCCCATCTGCTATTTCGAGAACACTTATATCAAAAGTTCCACCTCCTAAGTCGTACACCGCAATCGTTTCTTCGCCTTTTTTGTCTAATCCATATGCGAGCGATGCCGCTGTAGGTTCATTGATAATACGAAGAACTTCAAGTCCAGCAATTGCACCCGCATCCTTAGTCGCTCTTCTTTGATCATCGTTAAAATAGGCAGGAACTGTGATTACGGCCTTGGTTACGGCTTCTCCCAAATAAGCTTCCGCATCGGCTTTGAGTTTACCCAAAACCATGGAAGCAATTTGCTCTGGCATGAAGGTTTCAGTCTTGCCCTCGATTTCACATTCAATCACAGCTGCACCATTTTTTCCTTCCACCACTTTGAATGGAAGTGTGCTGACTTCGTCTTTGATTTCATCGTACTTTCGACCAATCAAACGTTTAGCTGAAAATATTGTGTTCTGCGGGTTGGTCACTGCCTGCCGTTTGGCGGCTTGCCCAACAATTCTTTCACCTGTCTTAGAAAAGGCGACGATGGAAGGCGTGGTCCGATTACCCTCGGAGTTAGGAATCACCTTGGGTTCGCCAGCTTCCATTACAGCCATGCATGAATTACTTGTGCCTAAATCTATACCTAATATTTTACTCACGGTTCATGAGTTTGCATGTATTGTGCCTATTACCTAAATAAACCTATATATTTAATAAGTAATGGTTTATGAAATCGACAGAACGAGTAATCTATGAACAAACTTCCATTTTGAGACAGACTGGCACACCTCGATTGATGCAAAGTGTCTCGCTGTGACACAAAGAATTTACAGATCCTCGGATGAAGGGATTGAAGGGTCCTCGAGGTTGTCCAAAATTTCCATAACACGATTCCCTCTTTCGATACCTAAATCCCTGATGAATTGTAGCTTCGGAGAATACTTTAACACGACATGCTTACTGACAACTCCTCTAATCTCGCCCGCATGCTTTCGGAAAAATTGTACTGCCTGACGAGCACAAACCTCATCCCCAACCACAGAATAAGCGACGGTCGCATTTCGTAGATCCGCAGACACATCCACAGATGTGATCGTCCATCTTACCGTTTCTGATCCATAGCGTGTGCTCAGATATTTTCCTATCTCACGCTTAACCAGTTCATTGACCCTAGCCAAGCGGAGACTCATCTAAAATAGGGATATTAAAGAGTCGGGCGGATTTTATCGATCTCGAAAGTTTCGATCACATCCCCCTCCTCATATTTATCAAAAGAATCCAGACGCATACCACATTCAAAACCGGCTTTCACATCAGTGACATCATCCTTAAAGCGGCGTAAAGTATCAATTTTACCTTCGGCGATCACCTCACCACCACGAACCAAACGGGCACCTTTATTTCGGGTAATCGTACCCTCCATAACCATACATCCTGCAACGGTGCGCCCCTTGCTAACCCGGAACACCTGCCTGATTTCTGCACGGCCAGTTTTGTTCTCGATTAATTCAGGTTCGAGAAGTTCCGACATATTCTCTTTCACCAAGTCAATAATTTGGTAAATTATGCTGTTTTGGAAAACTTGAACACCCAGGTGCTTGGCTTCCCCCATAACACCATTTTCCAACTTAACATTAAAGCCAAGAATATCAGCATTGGATGTATTGGCCATTTTGACATCATTCTTAGTGATTTGGCCGACATCGGAGTGAATAATCTCAAGAGCAACTTTGTCGCTTTCAATAAGCTCAAGGGAATCTTTGAGAGCCTCCACCGATCCCCGAACATCCCCCTTAATAATTACACGGTAACTCGTAGATTTACTTCTACTGATCGCAGCAAAAAGAGCATCTACCGCAGCTGAATTTTCAGATTCATCATCTTGAGGTTCTTCACTAACCGAAGGCTCTTCCACAACTGATAGAAGTTTCTTTTCCATCTCTGCAAAATCATCCGCTTCACGCCTAGCTTCACGCTCGTTCTTTACTACTTTACAAATCGCACCACAATCAGGCACTTCCGACCAACCAAGTACATTGACAGGAGTGGACGGGGGGGCGGACTTCACCTGATTGCCCTGGTCATCAATCATAGCCTTTACCTTGCAGTACACAGAACCACAATGAAATGAATCGCCAACCTTTAAGGTGCCTTTTTGTACGATAATGGTTGCTGTCGGTCCTCGGCCAACTTCCATGCGAGCTTCAATCACAATCGCCTCAGGAACCGCCGTTGGATTGGCTTTCAGTTCCATCACTTCGGCTTGTAAGAGCACCATATCCAAAAGTTCATCAATATTGTCACCTTTAAGTGCAGAAATAGGAACCGTGACAATTTCTCCACCCCAATCTTCCGCAGGAATGGATCTTTCCTGCATTTGAGTCTTCACCTTATCGATATCTGCACCCTTCGCGTCTGTTTTGTTGATAGCGACCATGAGGGAGGACTGGGATCTTTGGGCAAACTTTAGGGCCTCTTCCGTTTGAGGCATAAAACCATCGTCTGCAGCAACCACAAGAATGCTAACATCGGTCAGGTTCGCTCCTCTTTCTCGAATCTTTGAAAATGCCGCATGACCTGGGGTATCAAGGAAAGTTATCTTTTGGTTGTTATGCTCAATTTGATAAGCACCAACATGTTGCGTAATACCACCTGCTTCTCCACCGACAACATTTGCTTTTCGAATCGTGTCCAAAAGAGTGGTCTTCCCATGATCCACATGTCCTAAAATACAGACGATTGGAGGCCGGGGCTTGAGAAATTTTTCGTCATTCTCATCAACCTTTACTTTCTCTTTTTTGACCTGAGGCTCAGATTTTTCCCCCCGATGGCGAATTTCTAATTCAAAACCTTTTGATTTTGCTAATTTGCTGGCAACATCTTCCTCGATTGTCTGGTTCATCGAGGCAAAGATACCCATTTCCATCAGTTCAGAAATTAATTGAAAGGGTTTCAAGCCAATCAGAACGGCAAAGTCGCGGACAACAATCGGTGGCTTAACGATGATTAAGTTTCCTTCAACAATTCCTGCTGAGTCATCCGTAGATGTTGCAGGTGCTTGGGGAACCGGAGGCGGAGCACTTTTAACCGGCAAAGGCGGGGGAGCACCTGCACTCTTTACTGGTGGTGGTGGAAGACTTGGAGCTGCACCAGCAGTCGAAGGCCCACTCTCTTTCTCCACGATAACGGGCTCAGGTTGTGAAGGTACAGATTCCTGACGGGCTAAAGCAGCTTCATCTTTCTCCGCCTGTTCCGCTTTTTCTTTCTCTTCTTTCTCCCGATCCAAATCCTGTTTTGTTTTTACAAAAGGAACTTCTTTGGCTTCAGGCTTATCCTTCGCTTGCTCTTTCTCTGGTACTTCCGCTTCCTTAGTTGTGGAGGAATCCTTATTGAATTCATCAATTAAAGATTGTGCAGTAATGTTATCGATAGTGGAAGACGCACTTTTGACATCATATCCACGCTCAACCAAAATTTCTAAGACCTCCTTGCTCGTTTTGTTGGTCTCTTTGGCGATCGCGTGAATTCTTACACTCATAAATAGGGAACTCTTTTGTTTAAAAAATACTGGTAATCTTAAGAAGCCGATTCTGAGGTGCTCGGTTCCGTGGAAACTTTATCTAAGATATCCTGAGCCGTTGCATCATCAAAGCCCAAGCCAACAAGATCCGTGTGGGTCACACCCTCAAAAGCTTCTGGACTGACAAGTCCGAAAGCCACAAGGCGGTCAGCGACTTCAAATTCAATCCCAACAGAGGTAAGACCTTCTGCTGCCTTTGCCTTTCTTTCGTCGAAGCCGACTTCTTTGATCACAACCTTGCCAATATCAAGCTTCCATCCGAGCAACCTCGAGGTCAACCGGGCATTAATTCCTTTGCGACCAATAGCTACGGAAAGATCATCTTCCTTCACTTCAAAATACATTCTGCGTTTATCACGATCCAAAGAAACATTTTGAGGAACCGCAGGTTTGAGAGCTTCCACGAGTTGCTCAATTGGATCTTCAAACCAACGTACAATATCCACTTTCTCTCCGTTCATTTCACGAACGATACTTTTAACCCGGCCTCCTCTTGCACCCACGCAAGCTCCCACGGGATCGACCTTGGGATCATTACTTTTTACGCAGACTTTGGTACGATATCCAGGTTCTCTCGCCATAGCCGCTAGACTAACCGTACCGTCCGCGATTTCAGATACTTCCATATCGAAGAGTTTGCGTACAAAATTAAGGCTGGATCGGCTAAGAATAAGCTCAGGTCCACGACCCTGCTGTTCAAGTTTTACCAATAAGCAGCGAATCCTTTCTCCAGGAACCCAGTCTTCACCAGGTGCTTGCTCACGCCAAGGAAGCAAAGCCTCGGCTTTACCTACCTCAACGATCAGGTCTCCTCGCTCTTTTCGTCGGACTGTGCCAGTAACTAAGTTACCAACTTGATCCCGGAATTCATCATAAATATGCTCCTTTTCGAACTGACGAAGTCTTTGTTTAATTGCCTGCTCGGCAGTTTTGGCTGCAATTCTTCCTAGGTAGGCAGGGTCCATCTCCCGCTCCACAATGTCACCAATTTGTGGATTCTCCGCATAGAGTCGGGCTTTATCAATGTGGATTTCCTTGGCAGTGTCTGCGACAGATTCAACTACTTGTAAGAGAGTCCAAGCCTGTAAAGAGCCGTTCTTTGGATTGATCTCCACCTTTACCTCACTTGGTTCGGAGTTGGCACCGCCACGCTCTGCCGCTGCTTTCACAGCATTTTCGATCGTAGCGATCATGTCAGGGCGGCTGATTCCCTTCTCTTTTTCCATGTATTCAAGGACTGCGAGTATTTCGCTGCTCATGGGACGGTTTTATTAATGGTTAATGAATATAAAAAAAAAGACGAGCAAGATGCCCGTCCCTTGTGGACTAGACTGTAAATGAAGGTTTTAAACTACCACCAAGACAAAATTTGTCAACGAATACATAGGGTTATCAAGTTGAGTTCTTTTTCCTCTTTGCAGGATACCTAACTTCAACTAGTAATGGTTGCTTTTTTAAATGAAAACTATCCGTTTTGCTAATCTGCCCGGAGATGGAATTGGGCCCGAAGTCATGTCAGTAGCTCTAAATGCTTTAGAGAAAGCAGGTGAGGTCTTTAATTTTGAGTGCATCACGACCCGTCATGATGTGGGGGGGGTCGGAATTGATAACCACGGAAAAGCATTACCAGATTCTACGCTCGAAGCCTGCCGTTCCATGGACGCCATTCTTTTCGGTTCCGTCGGTGGCCCCAAATGGGAAAACTTACCCCCCAAAGAGCAACCCGAAAGAGCCGCATTGCTTCCCCTTCGCAAAGAATTTGAACTCTTTGCAAACCTTAGGCCTGGAAACTTATTTCCAGAATTAGCGGACCTCTCCCCTCTTCGCCAAGATGTGGCAGGGGCAGGGATCGATGTATTGTGTGTTCGCGAGTTAACTGGAGGAATTTACTTTGGTCAGCCCAAAAGCACCCGTACCTTGGAAGATGGCCAAAAAGAGGCGATCGATACAATGATTTATCGGACCACTGAGATCGAGCGTATCACTGAAGTCGCAGTCAAAGCGGCATCCCTTCGAGAAAAAAGAATCTGTTCGGTTGATAAAGCGAATGTATTAGAGACCTCTGTATTGTGGAGGCAGACCGTTTCCGAATTAGTGAAAAAACTCGATCCCTCGATCGAACTTACCCACATGTATGTAGACAATGCGGCTATGCAACTTGTCCGCGACCCAAATCAATTTGATGTTTTGCTCACCGAAAATATGTTCGGAGATATTTTATCGGATGAACTGGCAGTCATTTGCGGCTCCCTGGGCATGCTTGCCTCTGCGAGTCTTGGCACAGGAACGAACAGCCAAGGATTCCCCTACGGTTTGTATGAACCAGCAGGTGGAACCGCTCCCGATATTGCGGGTAAAGGAATTGCCAACCCTTGTGCTCAAATCCTGAGCTCCGCCCTTATGCTCCGGTACAGTTTTGGATTGGAGGATGCGGCTCTAGCCTTAGAAAACGCAGTGAAAGATACAATTCGTTCGGGGCTAAGAACAGGAGATATTGCCATGGGAGGGGACTCGGTTTCGACCCATGAAATGGCATCTGCGATCCTCTCCAGAATTGCCTAGATTATTTACCCAAATGAAAGCACAGGAAATTAGAAGCTCTTTTTTAGAGTTCTTTGCAGAAAAGAATCATCAAATTGTCTCCTCCGCTTCGTTGCTTCCTCAGTCCCCTAATTTACTGTTCACTAATGCGGGGATGAATCAATTCGTCCCTTATTTTTTGGGAGACCAGGTTGCTCCTTACACCAAGGCAGCGGATACGCAAAAATGCATTCGGGCCGGAGGAAAACACAATGACCTCGAAGATGTGGGCTTGGATACCTACCACCATACCTTCTTTGAAATGTTGGGAAACTGGTCCTTTGGAGATTATTTCAAAGAAGATGCGATCAAATGGGCCTGGGAACTTTTGGTGGACCGATGGAAGTTTCCTGCCAATCGATTATATGCCACGGTTTATAAACCTGAAGAAGGTGATCCTGCTGATTTTGATGAGGAGGCCCACACATTTTGGTGTGAGATCTTTCAGTCTGTGGGACTTGACCCTGCAATCCATGTGGTAACGGGAGGTAAAAAAGACAACTTTTGGATGATGGGAGAAACAGGCCCCTGTGGCCCCTGCTCTGAACTTCATTTGGACCTTACTCCCAATGGAGATAGTCAGGGGAAATTGGTCAATGCGGACTCTCACCTTTGCATCGAAATATGGAATCTGGTTTTTATTCAGTTCAACGCCGATAGGGACGGCTCATTTTCACCCCTTAAATCCAAGCATGTAGATACCGGCATGGGGTTTGAGCGGGTGGCCGCAGTTATACAGTCCACCCAAAATTTTACTGATTTTTCCAAGCCAGCCTCGAACTACGATACCGATGTTTTTTCTCCCATTTTTTCCAAAATTCAGGATCTGTCAGGAAAGGTTTACTCATCAACTCTTCCTGAAGGTGGAAAGCCAAAAAATGAACAAGAACAAATTGATGTTGCATTTCGAGTCATTGCCGATCACTTGCGTGCTCTGAGCTTCTCCATCGCTGATGGCATCCTTCCTGGGAATAATGATCGTAATTATGTCCTTCGACGTATTCTTCGCCGTGCAGTTAAGTATGGGAGAACCCTTGGTTTTGCCCAACCCTTCTTTCATAAACTTGCCCCGGTTCTGATTGAACAAATGGGAGAGACTTTCCCAGAATTAAAAGAAAGATCTTCCCTCATTGAAAATACCCTAAAGTCGGAAGAAGTATCTTTCAATAAAACCCTCGACCGTGGAATCGAGCTTTTTAATCGTGAAACGAAAGATTTACCCACCGGTTCCATTGTATCTGGAGAGTTTGCATTTAAACTTTATGACACCTTTGGTTTCCCGTTAGACCTGACAGACTTAATGGCTCGCGAATCTGGATTATCAGTGAACCATGAAGAATTTGAGGCTCAAATGGAAGCCCAGAGGAAAAGGGCACGTGATGCCCATAAGTCCGTTGATATTTTGGTCAGTGAAGACGGAGATTCATCTGAATCTACTATCTTTTGTGGTTATGAACTCTCCAACCTCACCAACTTTTCAGCCACCTGTACGGATGTAATTGAATCGGACGGCAAATCCTTTCTCGTTTCTGACAAAACCCCATTTTACGCAGAAATGGGTGGACAGGTGGGAGATACCGGAACAGTCGTCATCGGAGGATCTAAATTTGAGATTGAAAATGTGATCAAGGATTCTTCCGGACGATTTCTTCACCAAATCAAAAAAACAGATTCGGCGAAAGATTGGACCGACTCCTTGGTCACATACCATGTTGACCTTTTAAGAAGAAAGGCCATTCAGCAGCACCACAGTGCCACCCATGTACTTCACTGGGCGTTAAGGGAGGTATTGGGTGATCATGTCCGCCAGGCAGGATCTCTGGTTCAACCTGAGCGGTTAAGGTTCGATTTCTCTCATTTTGAAGCCCTCTCCGATGGTCAATTAAGAACCATTGAGCAAATTTCCAACGAAAGACTTCTTCAGAATGATGATTTGATTTCATATGAAGTTCCTTTTTCAGAAAAACCGGATGGTGTGATTGCTTTTTTCGGGGAAAAATATGGCGAAGTTGTACGGGTTGTAGACTTGGGTGGATGGAGCCAGGAATTGTGCGGGGGCACTCATGTTCGCACAGGCGGAGAAATCGGCTCGATTCGCTTGGTTTCCGAATCAGCGATTTCAGCAGGAACTCGACGCTTGGAGGCAGTTGCTGGATATGCTGCATATGATTGGGCTAGTAACCGCCTCGTTCGATTTAACCATTTAGTTCGGGATTTTGCATGCAACCCGGAACAACTGGAAGATCGAATCCAGCAAATTCAGATGGCCAACAAGGAATTGGAAAAGAAACTTCGATCCATCGAGCAAAAAGATCAGGCGGGTCTTGCCGAGCAACTAATTCAGTCGTTCATCGAAAAACAAGGAATTAAGATCATAGCCAAAACCGTCGATGGCGTTCATCCAAACGAACTCCGCGGCCTGGCAAGCCAGGTTAACAAACGCACCGATCCATCCGTTGTTCTGCTTGCCTCAGAAAACGAGCAAAAGTGTTCCATGATTTGCATTTGTTCCGAAGAAGCCATGGCAAAAGGCTACAAGGCGGGTGAACTCATCAAGGAATTGGCTCTACAAATTGGAGGCAAAGGTGGGGGTAAACCTGACTTTGCGATGGGAGGTGGAGATGCCGGGAAAGGTGTCCGAGACGCCATCGCCAAGCTCTCGCTGATGGCATAATTCCAGGGTGAAGCTGCGTATCTTGCTTCCCCCTACCCTTGCGGGCTCCATTCAGCGTAATGCAATCCCGGCAAAAGTTGAATTGGAAGATAAATCTGGAAATCGTATCCCTCCCGAAAAATGCGATCCCAACACGCTGGGCAACTTACCCGATGCGGAAAGATCTGCCCTTTTTGCCCTGACTCAGTGGTGTGGAGGGAAACTCACTTCATTTTTACAACTCAATGTACAACAGACTGCGGAGTTGCTTAAAATGCTCCACCAAATCGATTGTTTTTTCCCAGCTAATGATCCTGATTGTTCTCTAGCCTGGACAGATTCTGGTTTATCCGGGGTAAGTGAGCTTGTAGGTAAGCCTGAAGTCACCAAACCCAAACCGAAGGTCCGCGAAATACTGGAAGGTGAGAAAGAGGAGTGTAACGATAGGATTACAAGTGAAATCGAATATGAAGGCCCCCCGATTGAAGTGGAAGGATCAACTGAATATCTCCGTATCATTCTCCCAAGTTCTGAACATCCAAATTATTCGGAAGTTTTAAGGCTTTTACGCGAGTGGTCCTTTATCCGGGATCGTTCTCATCGCCACTGGTGGTGGCTTCGCGACTCCTCCAAAGTCTTGGATTTCCTCGCTTTACACCAGGAGGAATTCGAGCTCGACCCATTTTCGATATTCACTGAAAACTTTAGGAAACTTACGGACAAAATTAAATGTGCCACCCTCTCTATACGAGCACAGGAAAAGGAAAATCAAATCGAAATCGATACCAGAATTGAGGCAGGAGATGCTCCCATCAGCTTAATTGATCATGCCTTATCCACAGGCCGGAATCATATCGTATACGGTCAACATACCTACTTGTTAACCAAAGAGCTCAGAGAAAAAGTAGGAAAAGTTCAAAGGCAAGCCTCAGGCACGGCTGATGCACCCTTACTTTCCCAGTCTAAGCATCTCATTACTCGATTCCAATCGACTTCTCTTGAAGAAACCTTCACCGAAGCTGACCCACGATTTAAAACCCCAACCCAATGGAAAAAAAGAGGGCTTGCTCTAAAAAATCTTTCAACTTTAAGCAAGCCAGCTCCCCAAGATGGGCTCGAAAATGTGCTTCGACCTTATCAGGCAATTGGCACCGCCTGGATGCTGCACCTTTTTGATCATGGACTAGGAGGCATTTTGGCCGATGAAATGGGTCTGGGTAAGACACTACAGACCCTTGCCTTTCTTTCCTGCCTCAGAAAAAGAGGTGTGGCGGTCAAAACATCCTTAGTGATTTGTCCTGCATCTTTAGTGGAAAATTGGAAACGGGAAGCGGAAAAATTCTGCCCATCGTTTTCCATCTACTCCCATCATGGACCCAATCGTGCCACGACCCCATCGTATCTTGGTAAATTTGATTTAGTCATCACCTCTTATGGCACCCTCGCAAGAGACTTGGAGATGTTTAAAGAGTTTCCCTTTCTCTGCGTCATTGGCGATGAAGCTCAACATCTAAAGAACAGAAGAACCCAAAATGCAAAAGCGACATCCTCACTCAGTTCGGAAGGTCGCATGTTGATCACGGGTACTCCGATTGAGAATAGCGTTTCGGACCTCCTGTCTTTACTGGAGTTTCTCTTACCTGGAGCAAACCCATCCCTTCCGGATGGATCCCGAGGGGATGACAGGTTGTGGCACGAACAACGCATCCTCAAACAATCTGCGCCCTATCTCTTAAGAAGAACCAAAAAAGAAGTGGCCCCGGAACTTCCTGAAAAGATCGAGCAAGTGCTCTACCTCAATCTAACGGATGACCAAAAAGAATGTTATGAAAAGGTCCGTAAATCAGCCGAAGAAGAGCTTAACCAGCTTGCGGGTAGTGGAGCCTCGGATGGTTCAATCCGAATGAAGACCCTCACCCAACTTCTTCGACTAAGACAGGCGTGCTGCGACCCTCGGCTGATTGATCCTGAGATCGAAAATTTTCGCTCCTGTAAACTCAACGCATTTCGGGAACTACTCTATAATTGCCTGGAGGGAGGACACCGGATGCTTGTTTTTTCCCAGTTTGTCAAAATGCTCAAAATTCTCCAACAAGAGCTGACAGGTGCCTCGATTCCTTTTTGTTACCTCGATGGATCATCTAAAGATCGTATGGCTCAGGTTGATCGCTTCCAGAACGATGAAAACATTCCCGTCTTTCTCATATCCTTAAAAGCAGGCGGAACTGGATTGAACCTAACAGGTGCCGATGTGGTCGTTCATTTTGATCCATGGTGGAACCCAGCTGCAGAAGCTCAGGCTACCGATCGGGCTCACCGCATTGGTCAGGATAAGCAGGTTACCGTTTATAAACTGATCACATCCAATACTGTGGAAGAGAAAGTCCTCGGCTTACAGGCTGGAAAAAGAAAACTTTTGGAACAGGTTTTTGAAGAATCGGAAGCCGCCAACCTTACCCTTTCCGTCCGTGAACTAAGAGAACTTATCTAAGGGGTAGTTTGCTCAGCTTCTTTGCCCGAACAAGGCAGACCCAACCCTGATCATGGTGCTCCCACAAGCAATTGCTTCGGCTAAATCATCGGACATCCCCATGGATAAATCTTTGAGCTCAACGCCATGAGAAGCTGAAAGTGCCTCCCGTAAATCTGCAAGTTTTGCAAAGGTATTTTGAGCAACAGATAAATCGTCTGGGACATAGGGTGCTATGGTCATCAAGCCTTCGACTCGCAAATGCGAAGAAGAAAGTGCTTCATCCAATGCAAATTTCGAATCCTCCATTGAAAAGCCAAACTTCGCAGGATCATTTCCTGCATTGATTTGTAAAAGAATGGAGGTTTTACAATCAATACGCTCCGATGCAGCCTGAACTTTTTTGATGAGTTTGATGGAGTCCAAAGTTTGGATACGAGCAAATGCCCCAACCACTTGATTTACTTTGTTGCTCTGTAAGTGACCGATCAACTCCCAACTCACCCCATCCGTTTGAGCTTGCTTGGAAAGAGCCTCCTGAACCTTATTTTCACCTACCCGAAAGACCCCAGCTTTCTGGCAATATTCCACAGCATCCACCGGCCAATTTTTGGTAACCGGTAGTAACACAACTTCTTCAGGTTTTCTCCCACACCCCTCACATGCTTTGGATACCTTTAGCCTTAGGTCATTCAGATTGGAGGAAAATTCTTCATAGCTTATCATAAGTATTACTTGTGTTATAAATAGTTTTAAATAAGTTCAGATAATAGCAAATGCATATTCAAAATTTTAAAACCTTCTGTGATTTAGTGGAAAGCAAAAGCTTTTCCAAGGCGGCCAAATTAAACGAAGTTACCCAGTCCGCAGTGAGTCAACAACTTAAAGCAATGGAATCGCATTACCAAATGCTCATCATTGACCGAAACCAGAAAAAGTTTCGACTCACCCCGCAAGGAACTGCTCTATACTCTACCTTTAAGCAGATCTTGAATCTTTATGAACGTCTAAATTGCGAAATTCAGGAAATGCGTAATGTAGTTAGCGGAACCGTTCAAATCTCGACCGTGAACAGCATCGGACTGCATGTGCTCCCGCCCTATTTGAAATCCTTCCTCAAGGAGTTTCCCTCCGTAAACGCCCGGGTTGAATACCGCAGAGCGAACTTAGTTTATGATGATGTTCTTCATGGCAATGCAGATATTGGGTTAATCGCCTTTCCTGTGCCTCAACGGGATCTTGAGATTATTCCATTTACCAATGACGAGTTGATTGTGGCCATGAGCCCAGAACACCCGCTTAGCCAAAAACGAATGATCGCACTAAAGGATCTTCAAGGAGTTGAATTTATTGCTTTCGAAAAAGATATACCTACCCGTAAAGCCACGGATGAAATTCTCAACCAAGCGGGGATCGAGGTCTCTGTGGTTATGGAATTCGATAATGTGGAGACTGTGAAACGGGCCATCGAAATTAACGCTGGTTTGGCCATCCTACCTGCGAGTACAATCGTGAATGAAGTTGAGCGAAACCAACTTAAAAGCTTTAAATTAGAAGGGGGAATCCACAACCGTCCTCTTGCGATCATTCATAAACAAACGCGCATGCTCACCCCTGCCCTGCGCTCCTTTATTGAGCTCCTAAAAGAAGGTCCAAATCGAGACTAATTGGGGGTTTATTTTGCTCTTTGCTACTCGTAGCTTACGAGAGGTGGGTCTGCCCGAACTAAACTCGCTGTAAAGCTACCCACTACGACTTTGCTACTCACCCGAACTGGCACTCTTCTTGGATCATCGGTGTACCAAACCTTCAGCATACCCTTGGGGCTCTTATTAAAAACCCCACCTAAGTTTTTGAGGGACGGATTGGTCTCAATCGCAAAAACCTTCCCATTGGGAAGAGAAATTCTTTCGCGTTGCCCAGCTGTTACAACTACCTCCTGAAAGCGTTTTCCATCGCAAGTTGGTAAAACCGTTTTGCCTCCTGCAGTCAGTGGATGAAGTCTGAAAAAATAGGCAATCGATAAAGGGTCAAAAACATTTCCAGGTATTTTAGTGATTCTAGGCTCAGTTTGATTTTCGATGTAAGAGACTTCTCCTTTGTCGTAGTT
>JAQCIX010000099.1 GCA_027593365.1 Verrucomicrobiota bacterium | reverse complement strand
AAACAAAAGTACGGCCGCAAAATTTCCTGGGCCGATCTTTTCATCCTAACCGGCAATGTCGCCCTGGAATCCATGGGCTTTAAGACCTTTGGTTTTGGCGGGGGACGTGCAGACATTTGGGAAACAGAGGACGATATCTACTGGGGAGCTGAGGGTACTTGGCTCGACGACAAGCGCTACACAGGCGAGCGTGACCTTGAAAACCCTCTCGCTGCTGTGCAGATGGGTCTCATCTATGTAAATCCCGAAGGCCCTAACGGAAATCCCGACCCAGTGGCTGCAGCTCACGATATCCGTGAGACCTTTGGGCGTATGGCGATGAACGATGAGGAAACCGTTGCTCTTATTGCTGGCGGTCACACCTTTGGAAAAACCCACGGTGCTGGTGACGTCTCGCATGTGGGGCCAGAACCGGAAGGTGCCTCGATTGAGGAGCAGGGTTTTGGTTGGACCAGTACCTACGGATCGGGTAGCGGAGCCGATGCTATTACTGCTGGACCTGAAGTCACCTGGACAACCACTCCGACGCAATGGGGAATCAATTACCTTGAGAATTTGTTCAACTACGAATGGGAATTGACCACCAGTCCTGCTGGAGCCAAGCAATGGGTGGCTAAGGATGCACCGGAAAGTATTCCAGATGCCTTCGATCCCAGCAAGATGCGCAAGCCAACCATGCTGACCACCGATCTCTCTCTTCGTTTTGATCCAGCTTACGAAAAGATCTCTCGTAGCTTTTTGGAAAATCCGGATAAGTATGCAGACGCTTTCGCCCGTGCGTGGTTCAAGCTCACTCACCGCGATATGGGACCCAAGTGTCGCTACCTTGGGCCGGAAGTTCCCGCAGAGGAATTGATCTGGCAGGATCCTGTGCCCGCTTGCGATCATCCCCTGATCGATCCGGCGGATGTTTCATCACTTAAGGCGAAGGTTCTTGAATCCGGTCTGACCCATTCCGAACTGATCTCCACCGCCTGGGCATCCGCATCCACATACCGTGGTTCCGACATGCGTGGCGGAGCCAATGGAGCACGCGTTCGTCTTGCTCCCCAGAAGGACTGGGAGGTCAACGATCCAATCCAGCTTGCCAAGGTACTTGAACGCCTCGAAGCCATCCAGAGCGAGTTCAACGCCGGTGGGAAAACTGTGTCCCTTGCCGACCTCATTGTCCTTGCCGGTGGAGCCGCAGTGGAAGCCGCTGCTAAACAGGCTGGCGTGGTGGTATCTGTACCTTTCACTCCAGGCCGCACTGATGCCTCTCAGGAGCAAACGGATGTTGATTCCTTTGCCATTATGGAACCGGTGGTTGATGGTTTCCGAAACTTTGCCAAGAAAAGGTACAGCGTCTCAACCGAGGCTTTGCTGGTCGACCGAGCCCAGTTGCTCACTCTCACCGGTTCCGAGCTTACGGTCCTGATCGGTGGCTTGCGGGTGCTTGGGGCGAACCAAGGACAATCCAAGCATGGTGTGCTTACCGAAAAACCGGGTGTACTTACCAATGATTTTTTTGTTAACCTCCTGGACATGGCCACGAAGTGGTCCCCAGTCAACGAGGAAGCGGAGGAGTTTGAGGGTAAGGACCGTAAGAGCGGCGAGGTTAAATGGACCGCCACTCGGGCCGACCTAATCTTTGGTTCCAACTCCCGCTTACGTGCCTATGCAGAGGTCTACGCTTGTTCTGATTCACAGGAGAAATTTGTGCAGGACTTCGTGGCCGCATGGACAAAGGTGATGAACCTTGATCGTTTCGACCTGAAGTAAAGTTCAGACTACAACTGTAACAAATAGACCGTCGGGAAACCGGCGGTCTTTTTTTGTGCATGTAAAAGCAAGTTGCTTGCAATAATGAATGGGGGTCTTTAATGGGAAAACGATGAGATTATTCAGAGTTTTTTCCCAGACTTCATTATTCATCGGAATGATTTCCTTTTTGTATGCTCATGAATTTGAAGCATCCAAGCCTTTCGAAAAGTTGCACCTTCATGACAAATTGGAAGTTCATACGCATTTTGGATGGGAGAGTAAATATGTGCTCGAAGGAAGGGATTCGCTGGATGGTGACTCCTTATGGTCATCCGGTGTGGAAACTGGATATGAGCATTTTTTTGGAGGAGTGTGGTATGGTCGTTCATCGAAGAATGATTTTCGTGAGCTAAAGTTCAATGCCGGAGTCGGTCAGGAGAATGATGCTTATACCTATCATTTAGCGTTTACTCATATTCGTTTTCCGGTGGATGATGAATCGGACGATGAATGGGAAGCCGGATTCACCTACACCGATCTTCCTTTTGATGGTGAAAGTGGCTTAACCTTGGTTTATTCCGAAGACGCGGATGGTTTTTTCATCGAGTGGGGGAATGCAATCGTTCAATCGGTTACCGAAGAATTTGAGTTGGAGTACACCGGAGTGCTTGGATGGAATGAAGGATTCGTAAGCGATGGGCATGATGGTTTAAATCATTTTTCCTTGGGAGTGAGCACAGGGCGGGAGATTAGTTCTTTTGCTGCGTTAAGTCTACACGCTGTACAGACTTGGCCCATCAACCGGGATTTGAACAAAGCGGATGACCTGCTTTTAAGAGACACCTTTCATTTCGGGATTTCTCTGGAGGCCAATTTCTAAACCACCGCTTAGAAACTTAGAAAAAGAATTATTCAAGGCAATCACTCGCGGACAGAGTACTGGGAAGCATTTTTCCACCGTCCCATGCTGGGATTAATTGATTGTTTTGCCAGCGATTCACCCGGTAAAGGGTGGCGAAATCAAAGGCACATGCCTGTCCGCCCTGTCCACCGACCACTTCGCTTCCCCGCCGGACATTGTCCTGCATCCAAGCTGGCAGGCGAAGATGAAATGGATTTCGTTCGAGCTCACCACGATGATGGGAGAGGGCTCCGATTAATTCGGCCACTTCATCAGCGGTATTTTCCACCATCAGGTTGGGTTCTGGCATTTGTCCCCAGTATTCCGTCTCTATGATCCAAGGTGAAAACTCAATGGATTGTTTGAGTGCAGATATTGCCAATAGATGAACCCCAAGATGGGTTTGGTTCCAGTCCTTTGTGTGAGGGACAAAGATAGCCATGGGGTTATATTTAGAAAAAATTCCACTTAGGACATCCACGCATTTGTTCCAATGCACTGGGTCTTTCTCGGGAGTTTCGGGGCGGATTGGGTCCAGCCCGTTTTCCCCCGTTAATTCCAGATCAAAACCTATCCATTCACAGGCCTTGCTCAATTCGGTTAATCTCTCCTGCTTTCTCTGGGGATTACTGCCCAGTGTGATGGCCACATTTATTATACGAATACCACCTTCTTTTATTAGACGAAGAGGCAATCCTCCAATAATGCACTCATCATCCGGGTGAGGAGAAAGGATCAAGGCAACTGGTGCATCTTTGGGAATATTCAGAGGAGTAGGCTTAGCGAAATTTCCATAGGGGAGAGTACGACCCTCCGCGAAAAGTTGCTGCACCGAGTTTACATAATCAAGATATGGGTTGGTTGACATTGTGGATACGAATTATTCTTGATCACCTTTAAATCGTCAACTTTTGCCTCTTTCGTTATTAGGGAATATTACATTGAATTACATTAATTAAACTTGTTTCCCAACTTTATGTTAATATGATAATAAAATATGTGTAAATTATCCTATTTTATGCCATTCCTCTTTTGCTTTGCCTTGTTCTTAGGCTCTACATGTTTTGCAGAAAACCTGGAAAAAATGCCCAACAAACTTGGCAACTTCAAAGGGGTCAGTTTACATGAGGCTTACCAAGGCTACACCTGGGTAGCTGCTCCCTATTTGAAAGGCCCTGCAAGTATGGACATCGATCCAAAGGGCAGGGTATTTGTCAGTGAAGCAAGAAGAATGGGGAAAGGTGTGCCCGATAATCGTCGGGTCGACTGGAGAATTTACGAGGATTACCGTCTCAAAACGGTCGAAGACCGCTTGGACAGTTATCAGCGAAACCAGCACCGTATGCCCATGGAATGGTATGAACAGGAAGCCGATCGGGTACTTCGTTTTGTCGATGCCGATGGTAATGGGGCACCCGATCAGTATTCGGTTTTCGATGACCGTTGCCGGGAAGCTGCAGACGGTATTGGATTTTCCCTGCTGGCGGAAGAGGATGCAGTTTATTTTACCTGTATTCCTGCCCTGCGAAAATTAGTCGATAATGACGATGATGGGAAAGCCGAGGAGCATCATAAATTAGTAGATGGCTTCGGTGTAAGAGTTTGTTTTAAGGGGCATGATTTGCACGGCATTACCCGTGGGCCCGATGGACGGCTTTACTTTTCGGTAGGCGATCGTGGATATAGTGTGATTAATAATCAGGGTGAGCGTCTGGCTGCTCCAAGCAGGGGAGCGATTTTTCGCTGCGATGATGATGGGTCTAATTTTGAGGTATATGCTCATGGACTGCGCAATCCACAGGAGATTGCTTTCGATGAGTATGGAAACCTTTTCACTTTTGATAATACCGGAGACTTTGGCGATAAGGCACGGGTGGTCTATGTGTTGGACAATACAGATTCTGGGTGGAATGCAGATTACCAGTCCCACCACCAGCATGTCACTTATTTGGACTGGGGAGATTTTCATCTTTGGCAGTCCATGTGGGTAGGCGAATCCATGTTTGATTTACACAAGGAATCTTCTCCGCAATGGGTTTATCCCCCAATGGGTCATGTCGGCAATGGACCTTCCGGAGTCACTTACATGACAGGCCCTGCAGTACCTGACTCCCTCAGAGGACAATTTTTGATGTGTAATTATCGTGGCTCTCCCACGAGGTCTGAGGTGCTTGCCATTCCTATTGAGTCTAAAGGAGCAGGGTTTTCAGTGGGTGAAGTTACCCCGTTTATTTCGGGCCTGAACGCCTCCGATGTGGAACTTGCTTACGATGGTAAGGTTTATCTAGTGGAATTCGGATCGGGTTGGTCTCCGGACGACAAAGGAAGTGTACAGGTGGCACATCTAAAGGATCAGAACTTAACCAAAGAAGGAGTTGCGGTCGCCAGATTGTTTAAGCAAGGGTTTAAGCATCGCACCATGGATGAACTCACAAACCTGCTGGCTCACAGCGATCAAAGGGTAAGGCAGTCGGCTCAATTTGCCCTGATTAAGAAAGGTGAATCTGTTCTTCCTGTTTTAAAAGCAATCATTGCACAGGCTAAGCCAGATGAAATAGCTCCCTTGCATGCCCTCTGGGGAGTCGGGCAGTTTGCCCGTGCAGACAATAAATCTGCCCAGGCTGTATTAATCGAATGCCTGAATCACAAGCTGGCCGAGATTCGTGCCAACGCTGCACGCCTAAGTGGCGATCTTGGACTTGTCCAATCCAAAGCCAAATTAATTGGTCTTTTAGAAGATTCATCCCCCCGGGTTTCTTCCCTTGCAGCCATTGCTCTGGGAAGAGTTGCTTCAGAAGGAGATGATGAAACGATTACAGCTTTACTCGATTTGGCCACGAGAAATAGCGAAGATGAAATGGATGTCACCACCCGCCATGCCGTTCTTTCTGCACTTTGCCGATTAAGTGGACCGGAAAAACTTTCCACCCTGGATGGGCACAGTTCTGCTGAGGTTCGTTTACTCGCTGTAATCGCTTTAAGGAGGTTGGAGGATCCTGCTTTGGGTCAGTTTCTTCAGGATGAAAATGAACAAGTTAAGTTGGAGGCATTGCGGGCGATCTTTGATACTTCAGTTGTAGATACTGCAGTGGGGCAAAAATTGCTTAAGATTAATTATGGTGGACTTCCTCCTTTTATTCAGGCTCGTTTGCTTGTAGCAGCTGCGAGGCTGGGAGATGCTAGTGGCTTTGCCTATGTTATGAAGATGGCAACCGATAGTCAGTTAGATGGAAAAGTCCAGAAATTAGCCCTTCATGCTTTGCAGAGGTGGGACACTTATCCTGAGATGGATCCCTTTCTCGGTTCCTTACGTCCTGTGACTCATGACCGTTCTCCTGTTAATCAATTCATCGCAAAACATAGCGATCCTTTTCTCACATACCTAAAGCAAGAAAAGCGGGATGACTTTGCCACTCTTGCGACTGAAGTTTCAGCCACATTGAAGATCCGGTTGGATGTCGATCATTTACGGGCACAGCTGTTGAATCAAAAGTTGAGCGGTTCCTTGCGGGTATCCTTCTTTAACCGTTTATTGGAAACCGATGATGGAATGTCAGATGATCTGTTGTCTCGTTTATTTGAGGATCCTTCGGAGCAGGTGCGGGCTCTGGCACTCGGTCAGGGCTACTTGCGGGAGATTGAT
>JAQCIX010000098.1 GCA_027593365.1 Verrucomicrobiota bacterium | reverse complement strand
CATCACCTATCAGCAATCAGACCAACTTATACGGATACTGTCAATAACTTATAATTAATTTAATTCATGGGCTAATTGAATGTTTTTCATGCATATAGGAAAAGAGTATACCAAAATGTTTGCCTAAGAACGGTTGAACTCTCCTATCCACATGAATAAGTTTTGTGCACAAAAGATATAATTAGCCCCACCAAAATAAACCTTTCGGGTTTGGTTGTCCTTCTACAGGGGTCACTCGGATCATTTTAGTAAGTGTCTTACTTGATCGTATTCGGGGTTGATGCATTTCTCTCCCCATCTTTTTAAAGTACACAGCAATCCAAGATCTGATTCTGGAAATTGCCCTTTGTCCCCGGTTTCTTTTATCCACCCAATTAGCAATTTGCGATGACGCATAAGTTCGTCGTTATAATTGGGGTCATTCGCAAGGTTATGAATTTCATGGGGATCATTCTCCAGATCGTACAGCTCCTCCTTTGGGCGGTGGTCAGAAAAGAAAATCTTTTGCACCTTGTTCATCTTTCCGTCCGCCATAAGTCTGCGAAAGTCCTGCGAGACCTGCCAGGGATCTTTATAACTCGGCTGCATGTAAGGGCGGTCGGTTAAGAAATTCCTCAGATACTTGAACCGTTTGGTCACAATCGCCCGGATGTGATCGATGGTGTAATCGCAACGGTCCCGAGCAGCCACTACAAATTCCCTGGATTTGTAATTTTTTGAGAGAAAGTCCCTGCCCTCCATATAAACGGGCACCTCAATTCCCGCCGTTGCCAAACTGGCCGCCGAGATATCGATACCGCTGACCAAGTCATCTCGGACACCGCCCGATAGAATCCCCGGTCCAGATACGATCAATGGCATATGAATGCCACCTTCATAGAGGAACTGTTTGTGACGGTGCAGTTGCATCCCATGATCGCTGAACAAAAAGATGCGGGTATTCTCATAGAGCTTTCTCTCTTTCAAGTAGCCAACAATCTGCCCGACCTGCCGATCGGTCTTGAGCAGGCAGTTGTAGTGATTCGCAATCAAGCTTCGAACCGATGGAATATCAGGGTAGTAAGGGGGAACTTTTACTTGCTCAGGTTGAACCTCATTGAATCCCTGAGGCCCTCCTTTTCCTCCGGACAGTTGAACCTGTAAAAAGAAGGGCATTTCTCCGCTGCCCTCTAGCATTTTTCCATCGAGAAGGGAAGCTGGGCTGAGGCCACTCTTCTCATGAAAATTATAAAGCTTTTCTGGTTCCCAGTGAAAGTTGTAATCATCCTTTTGGTGGTTGGCTGTCCAGTAGCCGTGTGCCCGAAAAATTTCTGGAATGGTAGGAATCTCTAAATCATTTCGATCATACTCATCCATATTTTTACCCCGAAAGGTAGCTCGGCAGGAGCGGTGGTTATGAGCCCCAATACTGGTTTGCATCATCCCGGTAACAATCGCGGAACGGGTGGCAGAACAAACGCCGGCTGGAGTATAAAATCGGTCAAAGCGGATTCCCTCTTTTGCTAATTGATCAATATTGGGTGTCTCAATCAGGGTCTCGCCATAGCAACTGAACCAACCGCTGACATCCTCCAAGTAAATCCACAAAACATTGGGTCTGTTATCGCGAGCGAATAAAGAACCAAAAAGTAAAAAGAAAATAGGTAAAAGTTTTGCAGTACTCATATATTTGAGGAAGCCCTAATGCAGACTCGTTGAAAAGATAATTTTGATAAGATCGGGAACATGATCTCCTATGGGAAACTAAATTTCGACTCGTTCAAATGAAGTGATCTGCTAGGATCAAACTTCTCATGGAAGAACTTAGTATCATCACGCAATTGTCTCACGAATTTGGAACTCCTGAATATGTCAAGGGAGGTGGAGGAAACACCTCTTACAAAAATGAATCCACACTTTGGGTGAAGCCATCGGGCACCACCTTATCTGGGCTCACCGAGGAAACCTTCGTGCAGCTTAACCGCTCGAAGATCGATGATCTTTATAACACCGAGACTCCGGCCGATTCCGCTGCCAGGGAGGAATTGGTTAAAAACATGATGGCCGATGCCGTATCCGGTGGATCGGGACGTCCATCTGTGGAAGCCCCACTGCACAATGTGTTATCGACTAAATATGTGGTACATACCCATGCCCTTCTGGTCAATGGAATGACCTGTGCAATCGAGGGTGAGGAAGTGGCCCAGCGTCTCTTCCCTGAAGCTCTCTGGGTGGAATACATCGATGCTGGCTATACCCTATGCATGGAACTTAAAGGCCGTATCGAGCAGTACGAGGCGGAGCACGGCAAAACTCCTGGAGTAATCCTTTTAAAAAACCATGGCATCTTTGTTTCTGGAGATACTGCCGAGGAAATCCGTGCACATTATGCCAGTATCATGGATCCCCTAAGGGCCGAATATGACCGTCTGGGAATCAATGAAACGCTCGCTATTTCAGAAAGTGCAACTGACTCTGAAACCGAAGAAAGAATTCGTTCTCTTTTTGGAGGTGATGCCCAATTTGTAGCATCGAGTGGATCCTTCACATGTGTGCCCGGACCGATCACCCCTGACCATTTGGTCTACGCACGAGCCTTCCCTTTCGATGCCGAACTAACCGAGGATAATGTTTCTGCTTACCGCACCACCCATGGATTTGCACCCAAAGTGGTCATCGCTAATGGAAGGGTGTACGGGTTGGGCACAACCGAAAAGAATGCCCGCTTAGCCCTCGAATTTGCGATGGATGGAGCCCAGGTAATGCAACTCTCCCAGGCTTTTGGCGGCGTGGAATACATGTCCGATCCCGCACGCGAATTTATCGAAAACTGGGAAGTTGAGTCTTACCGGCAGTCTGTTGCCAGCTAGGATTAAAGTATTGTTCGAAAAGCTAACAAGTCTCTTAGACTAGTTGGACGAGCTCGTAAGCTGGAAGAAGTATTCTTTCAGATACGAAAGAATCACTCCGGTAGTAGGAAGGAAAACTAGGGCTTCCAGACTTTAAATAAAGCTTCGGCCATATGAGATGGTGTCTCAGCTACAGAAATACCCGCATCGAGCAAAGCTTCCACTTTAGCTTCCGCTGTTCCTTTTCCACCGGAAACAATCGCACCGGCATGACCCATTCGACGACCTGGAGGTGCGGTGCGTCCGGCAATAAAAGCTGCACATGGTTTGTCCACATGATTCTTGATAAAGGCGGCAGCTTCTTCCTCAGCAGTCCCTCCGATCTCACCAATTAAAATGATCGCTTCTGTTTGAGGGTCTTCGTTGAAAAGCTTAACCGCATCCAAATGACTGGTTCCATTGATAGGGTCTCCCCCAATACCAATACAGGTCGACTGACCATGCCCAGCAGAGGTTATTTGCCAGACCGCTTCGTAGGTTAAGGTTCCTGAGCGGGAGACAATGCCCACTTTACCTGGTTTGTGGATATATCCAGGCATAATTCCAATTTTACATTCACCTGGAGTGATGATACCTGGGCAATTAGGTCCGATTAAGCGGGTATTGGAGTTAGCAAGTCGAGCTTTCACCTCCGCCATGTCCTTCACAGGAATACCCTCGGTAATGGCAATGACTAAGGGAATTTCGGCGTCGATAGCTTCCAAAATAGAATCAGCAGCGAATGGAGGTGGCACATAAATTGCGGCTACATTTGCACCTTCTTTATCAACGGCATCCTGCACGGTGTCGAAGACTGGTACGGAGTCCTGGAATTTTTGCCCCCCTTTACCAGGAGTTACCCCGGCGACCACATTGGTGCCGTACTCCATACATTGAATGGTGTGAAAACTACCGGCACTACCTGTGATTCCTTGAACCACTAACCGGGTATCTTTGTTTACAAGAACGCTCATTTGAAAATTTTTATTGGTATTTACTATTTTTTATTGGGCAGCCAACTTAACTATCTTTTCTGCTGCTTCCGCAAGGGAATCGGCAGGCTCGAGAGCCAAACCACTATCGGCGAGGATCTTCTTTCCCTGCTCCACATTGGTGCCTTCCAGCCGTACCACCAAGGGTACTTTCATTTCTAATTTACGGGCGGCATTTACGATTCCGGTAGCGATTACATCACACTTCATGATGCCTCCAAAAATATTAACCAAAATTGCTTTCACCGCATCATCGGATACCAAAATACGAAATGCGTTTTCAACCTGCTCTTCATTGGCTCCTCCACCCACATCGAGAAAGTTCGCAGGAGAACCACCATAATGTTTTATGATATCCATCGTGGCCATCGCTAACCCTGCTCCGTTTACCATACAGGCAACATTGCCATCGAGTGCGATGTAGTTGAGATCAAATTTAGATGCCTCTACTTCCTTTGGATCCTCCTCGCTTAAGTCTCTGAGTTCGACAATATCGGGGTGACGAAACAGTGCATTGGAGTCGAAATTTACCTTGGCATCCAAAGCGAGAACATCCCCAGTGGGAGTGAGCACCAAGGGATTCACTTCAACTTGCGAACAATCCTTAGACCAAAAGAAATCATATAACTTGGAGACCAACTTAACACATTGCTTAAAGGAATCCCCGCTTAGTCCAAGAGAGAATGCAACCTGACGGCATTGATAGGGGCGAATTCCCAATGCCGGGTCGATCAAAATTTTGGTGATTTTCTCAGGAGTTTTTTCAGCAACTTCCTCGATATCCACCCCACCCTCGGTCGAAGCGATCACCACAGGCTTCGAAGTCGCACGATCCATAAGGATCGCAAGGTAAAATTCCTTATCGATATCGGATGCCTCCGTGAAGTATACCGTTCCAACTTCTTTC
This sequence comes from Verrucomicrobiota bacterium, assembly GCA_027593365.1. Classification (GTDB taxonomy): domain Bacteria; phylum Verrucomicrobiota; class Verrucomicrobiia; order Opitutales; family Seribacteraceae; genus Chordibacter. The sequence continues at coordinate 1,552 of JAQCIX010000098.1, read as the reverse complement.
CCTTCGTCCCCTGTCTGTTTCGTCACCAAAACATTACCAAGCATATTTTCTGCTTTGGATAAGGCTTCAGATGGTGAAGATACGACATGCACTCCACCCTTGAAACCGTTCGTAAAAGTACCTTTACCACGACCACCGGCGTGAATTTGAGCCTTCACGACTACAGATTGATCTGCCGGGAAGGAAGAGAGTGCACTTTCGAATTGATCTTTAGACTGAGCGACCGTGCCCTTGGGCACAGTAACTCCAGCTTCTTCGAATAATTGTTTCGCTTGGTATTCGTGTATGTTCATGAGAATAAAACCTACTAGAGTGTCAGTCTTATCCCAACGATCAAGCCTATTCCCTGAAATTAAAAAGCATTGTTTCGCAAAAACTTAATTTGGTCCTTGCTCGATTGTTTTAGGGCTAAAAAATGTGGAGATGTGTAAGTATCTTTTCCTCATCCTAATCTCCACACTTCCCTCGTTTGGGAATTGGCCCCAGTACCATGGACCTTTTTTTGATAAGTCCGCAAATTCTGAATTTGTAAATACAAACATACTGGAGAATACACTTTGGAAAGCACCCACTCCTTTGGGGTTTAGTTCTTTTTCCGTAAACCACGAATATGCTTACACTTTAATCGCTGAAGAAGACGCCGATGGATTGCTTTGGGAATGGTGTATTGCCATCGAGCTTTCATCGGGAAAAAGAATTTGGTCTAGGCAACTTGGCCTTGCCTCCTATGGACATGGGGGAGGAAACGCTGGTACTTCTGATAACTCGGGCGGAGATGGCCCAAGATCGACTCCATCGATCGGTGGGGAACGGGTTTTTGTTTATGACTCGGATATGACTTTGCATGCTTTGTCTGCCAAATCTGGCGAGGTTCTTTGGAAGGCAGACCTGATCAAGGAGTTTTCAGGTAAAAATATTATGTGGAAAAATGCTTCTTCTCCCCTTCTCACAAATGGATTGGTGGTTGTATGTGGGGGTGGGCCCGGACAAAGCTTTCTCGCTTTTGATCAATCCAGCGGGAAGATCCGTTGGAAAAATGGGGATGAAACGCCTACCCATGCAACTCCTGCTCTGGCAAGCATCGATGGAGTGAATCAAATTATTTTTCTGTGTCGGTCAGGTCTTATCGGGATAAACCCAAAGGACGGATCAGTGCTTTGGAAACAAGATTTTCCTTTTAAGGTATCGACCGCTGCTTCCCCGGTCGTGGCAGGAAATTATATTTTTTGCTCGGCCGGTTATGGAGTGGGAGCCGGTTTGTTCAAGGTTTCCAAGAAAAATAGGTCATGGGAAACAGAACCTGTCTGGAGAAAGCGGAATGAACTGATGAATCATTGGAGCACCCCCTTGTATTTCGAAGGAAAACTCTACGGAATTTTTGGGTTTAAGGAATATGGGAAAGCTCCCCTTCAGTGCATCGATTTGATGACTGGAAAAATCCTTTGGAGTAAGGAGGGCTTCGGTCCGGGAAATCTGATTCGTTGTGGAAAAAAACTGTTGGTTTTATCCGATGATGGTCAACTGGTAACTGTTCTTGCGTCTCCCGACCAAT
>JAQCIX010000097.1 GCA_027593365.1 Verrucomicrobiota bacterium | reverse complement strand
ACCAACACAAAGATTTGGTTGAGGGGCACAACAAAAACTGCCTGACTATCGACCAACCAATCACCGGGCTGATCCAAGACCTAAAAGCCAGAGGCATGCTCGATGAAACCCTCATCGTATGGGCAGGAGAGTTTGGCCGTACCCCATTTGCTCAGGGAGCCAATGGGCGCGATCATAACCCATTCGGCTTTACTATCTGGATGGCGGGAGGCGGGGTAAAAGGCGGATCAAGCGTTGGGCAAACCGATGACTTTGGCTACAAGGCAATCGAAGACAAGTGGGACATCCATGACCTGCACGCCACCATGCTGCACCTGCTCGGCATCGAGCACACTCAGAGTACTTTCCGGTTTAGTGGGCGAGATATGCGTCTGACCGATGTGCACGGCCACATCATCAAACAAATCCTGGCCTAATTCCCCTACTCGAGTGATGCGATTCCTGGCCATTCTCTCCTTTCTTTTGCTCGGTTCTTTTCTCTGGGCGGAAGAAGAGATTCAGCCAGACCAGCTCACCCCGGAGCAAAGCGAGTTCTTTGAAGCCAAGGTTCGCCCTCTGCTTGCGGAGCATTGCTATGATTGCCACTCCAATCAGGCAAAAAAGCTCAAGGGTAAACTCTTTCTCGATTCCAAGTGGGGATGGGCAACCGGAGGCGTAGGCGGACCGGCGATCATTCCTGGAGATCTAACCGAGAGCATGGTCATCGATGCAGTCCGTCACACCGAGGAACTCGTCGATGCGATGCCCCCAAAGTACAAAATCGAAGACGAAGAAATTGCCATTCTTGAAAAATGGGTGGCGATGGGGGCTCCTGACCCCCGGCCCAAGGTGGAAGAAAAAGAGGGACTGGTGGAAGAATTTGATCTTCAGAAACGATTTGCCGAACACTGGAGCTGGAGACCGGTCCAGACGGTCACTCCTCCCACCAGCCTTGTAACCGGAGAAGCGACTTCTGCGATCGACCGTTTTGTTCAGAAAAAAGTGGAGGACGCTGGGCTGCAACCCGCCCTGCCTGCAGACCAGCGCACCTGGATACGACGGGTCTATTTTGATCTGATCGGCCTACCGCCCACCCCGGAGCAACTCGCAAAATCTCTCAGTCAAAGCAAAGAGCAAATCGTAGATCAATTGCTTGCTTCCAACCACTTCGGAGAAAAGTGGGCCCGCCACTGGATGGACCTTATCCGGTACGCCGACACCTATGGACATGAATTCGACTTTGGGATCGATCATGCACACGAATACCGGGACTACCTCATCCGGGCATTCAATGAGGATGTTCCTTATGATGATTTTATACGTGAGCACCTCGCCGGAGACCTCCTAGAAAATCCCCGGCGACACCCAAAAGAAAAGTACAATGAATCGGTCATTGGCACGGGCTTTTGGTACTTTCACGACGCCACCCATGCACCGACCGATGTTTTGCAAAACGAGTCGGACCACCAGGACAACCAGATCGATGTGATGAGCAAGGCCTTTCAGGGACTGACGATTTCCTGTGCCCGTTGCCACGATCACAAATTTGATGCCATCTCCACTGCCGATTACTACGCCCTGACCGGCTTTTTAAACAGTTCAGCCAAAGTGGACTACCCCTTGGATGTATGGGGTTGGAGAGAAAACACCCTTACCAAACAGAAAAAATTACTCGCATCTACCCCAATAGAAACCGTTTCACCGAACAACCCTGAAAAAATCATTCAGTCCTTCATCGCAGCGGCTAACCTGATCCGCAAAAAACAACATGAACCCCTCCCCGATCCCTGGCAGGGACAACTGATCGATGATTTCGAAAAAGGAATGGACAAATGGACCCTCGCTCATCGCGATGCCAATGCCTCTGCCATCGTCACTATCGAAGTAAATGCATCCTCTACCAAAGGTGCACGAGGCTCTAAATGGTTTGATACGAGAACCTTCAACACTCAGGAACCCCTGACTTGGGTGAGCTCAACTTTCACCATCGAGCACCCCTATCTCAACCTTTTGATCGGAGGAAGCCTTTCCCCCCATAATCGGTTAGAACTCATTGTGGATGGGAAAGTCGCTTTACATGCCTCCCCCAAGACCGAACAAAACCTTTCCCCCATCTCTTTGGATGCATCCCAGTTGGTCGGCAAAATGGGTCGACTGAGAATTTCATGGAAAGTAGCCCAGCCCTTCTTTTTGGATCAGATCGTTTTTGCCAACCGTTCATGGGATGACCAAACCCGCCCCGGTCCAACGCCCGCCGAAATTGCGGAGTTATCCAAACTCCCCAACACCTCGCACCCGTTGATCAACCAATGGATTTCCCTGATTACCAAAAATAAAAAACCGGATCACTGGTCACCAGAAAAATTTCTGCAGGACTTTGTTTTGAGTCCCGAAAAATCGGTCGATCACAACTGGACCCGGCTCGATCGTGCCTACTCCAACTACTTATCCAGCAGCACAAGCTTTGCAGATTTTTCAAAAGGTGAATTGCCCGAGGGTTGGGTAAATACTGGGCAGGCCTTTCAATTTACCCGAAACAACAAGCTCAGATTGGATACCCAAAGGCCTTTTATCGAGACTCCTTCCATCGACAGTTCTCTCTACGGGAAAAAACGGGTGGGCACCTTGCGTTCACCCATCTTTACCATCGATCAGAATATTCATATCCGGCTTAATGCTGAACAAAGCATGGTCCGTTTGGTTATCGAAAACTACGGAATGGCCATTCACAGTGAACTCCTCTTTAACGGAAGCATTTACAAAAAAGATAGCAGGCAGACCAACGGACAGGGGGCATTCAAATGGATTCAGATCGAACCTAAAACTATCAAAAAATATGCAGGTAAAAAAGCCTACCTCGAGTTCGTTGACGATGGGGACGGATATGTTCAGGTGGAGCAGGTAAGATTTGCCCAAAAAGCTCTCCCTCAATCCTTACATCCTCTGGTTCGTGAACTGAGCGAATTTGGAACCCCCGAAAGTATTGAACAAGCCGCAGAACTTTTGAGCCAGGCCTTTCTCTCAGGCAAGCCTGATATCCTCAACTGGTTTTTCCATCGGGGATTGGCGGAATCATCGATGCACCGACCAGAAGTTCACAATCTCATCACTTCAGGTGAAAAGCTCGCCCAGGATCTGCCTGCTCCGCGCTTTGCCCTCACCATGAGCCAGGCAACCCCGGAAAACGCCCGGGTATATGTTCGCGGAAGTTATAAATCATTGGGAGAGGAAGTGCCTCACCGATACCTCGAAGCCCTCGGCTCCAAGGAAGTGGACCGTCTCGGACTGGCTAACCTTATCGCCAGCACAGAAAACCCGCTGACTTCCCGGGTGATGGTCAATCGAATCTGGCTCCATCTCTTCGGCCGGGGCATTGTACCCACTCCCGATGACTTCGGCCCCCAGGGGCAACTGCCCAGCCATCCGGAACTGCTCGACTGGCTGGCTCACGACTTTGCCACCCACGGGTGGTCCATTAAGCGGATGATTCGCCAGATCGTACTCTCCCGCACCTATGGCCAGGCATCGGTTCCCCACCCCGCACTCGATCCGGATAAAATCGCTCTGACCGATCCGCAAAACAAGTGGCTCCATCGCATGCCGGTTCGCCGGTTACAGGCGGAAGCGATCCGCGATGCCCTTCTCGCCGTATCTGGTAAACTCAATCCCCAGGCATACGGGCCAGGCGTGCCCACCCACCTGACTGCATTTATGACCGGACGGGGAGCCCGTCCGAGCGGTCCGCTCGACGGACATGGCCGAAGGTCCATCTACCAGGCCGTCTATCGAAACTTTCTCAACCCCTTCCTACTAGCCTTCGATATGCCTAGTCCTTTCGGTCCCAAGGGAAGAAGAAGCTCTTCCAATGTTCCTGCTCAGGCCCTTACGCTGATGAACGATCCCTTTGTCCAGCGCATGGCGGTGATCTGGGCAAAAAGCACTGCCCAGATTCACGATCCTCAAAACAGGGCCCAACATATGTATGAGCAAGCAGTCGGCCACCTTCCGGATGAATCCAAGACCGATCAATTGCTCGCTTTTTTGGACAAGCAGGGAGAGCTCTATGGCGAGAAGGACCATCGTGCGTGGAACGACCTTGCCCACGCCCTCTTCAACCTGAAGGGTTTCTCCTACTTGCAGTAGTTGCAAACACGCAAGGGTCCTTGACTCAACTGAAATATCTACAGGGACTAGCCAGTCAAAATGGAAATGAGTGAAAATTCATCCAAGACACATTTTGGGCCGAGTAACCCAAGCCCCGAGGATAAAGAGCAATCCAAGGTAAAAAGATATGCCTCAGTCATCGGTCTGAATCCTGAACAGGAATTGTACTACCGGGAACTCCATTCCAATGTCTGGCCATCCATTCTCGATCAGATCAAGCAGGCAAACCTGCAAAACTTTTCCATCCACCTCACGGAAATCGAAGGTAAAAAGTACCTCTTCAGTTATTATGAATATACGGGCGAGGACTATGAAAGAGATATGAGCAACATGGCAAAAGACCCGGAAATGCAAAGATGGTGGAAGGAAACCAGTTCCTGCCAAATTCTTCTGCCCGGCAGTCGCCCGGAAGAACCATGGAAACCAATGGAAATGCTCTTTTTTCAGGAGTAGCCAACGCTCAAATGGATAGATTCCCCATTCAGGAAATTAGGTCTGAATGAGAAAAGATACTCGTAAGAAACACGAGGTTGCATACATTTATTTTATGAATGTGTAAGTATATTTTGCCCAAAGCCCTAATTCCTTTTGTTCTCATCCTGGGACCTTCCAACTTATTTGGAAAAATTGACTTTGTGCACCAGATCATGCCGGTGCTTAAAAAAAATTGTGCTGAGTGCCACACCGAAGGAAAGAAAAAGGGCGGGCTTTCGATGAATACCCGGTCCGAATTTCTCGCAGGTGGAGAAGGTGGCGAAGTCGCCGTTCCCGGAGATCCCGATGAAAGCTATTTCCTCGAGGTGGTCGCCACGGAGGATACCGACGACCGCATGCCCCCCAAGGGACCGGGTCTTTCTGATGAGGAGGTTCATTTACTCCACCAGTGGGTGCAGGAAGGTATGGAGTGGCCCGAGGAAATCCGCCTCGGAGATTCTGGCTGGGAACCAAAGCTCAAACCAAGAGTGGTCACCCTACCCCCGGCTCAATCAGGAAGAAATCATCCCATCGACCGCATCCTCGACAGGGACCTCGCCGAGCGTCAGGCTCCCCTGCCCGCTCCGGCCTCCGAGGAGACCTTTGTCCGCCGGGCCTACCTCGACCTCATTGGCTTGTTGCCCACACCGGAGGAACGCGACGCTTTTTTGCAGAGCAAATCAACCAAGAAGAGCGACGAGTTGGTGGATGAACTCCTGAATCGCGAGATTTCCTATGCCGATCACTGGCTGACTTTCTGGAATGATTTGCTCCGCAACGATTACACCGGCACCGGGTTCATCACCAAGGGACGTACGCAGATCACCGATTGGCTCTACGATGCCCTGCGGGAAAACATGCCCTATGACCAGATGACCCGGGAACTGATCGATGCCGAGGAGAAGGCAGCGGGATTTATCAACGGAATCAAGTGGCGCGGCACCGTCAATGCCAGCCAGACCCGCAACATGCAATTTGCCCAGAATGTTTCCCAGGTCTTTCTGGGAATCAATATGAAGTGTGCCAGTTGCCACGATAGCTTCATCGACCGTTGGACCCTGCAGGAGGCCTATGACCTCGCCGCCGTATTTGCCGATGAACCGCTCGAACTAGAGCGGTGCGACATCCCAACTGGGAAGATGGCTACCGCCCGGTGGATGTTTCCAGAGCTTGGGCAGATCGATGCCAATGCCACTCGGGATGTCCGGCTCAAGCAACTGGCGGGCTTAATGACCCACCCGGAAAACGGACGTTTCACCCGCACCATTGTCAACCGGATCTGGGCAAGGCTGATGGGCCGGGGAATTGTTCACCCTGTCGATGCGATGCACACCCAACCCTGGAACGAGGACCTGCTCGACTTTCTCGCCGTCCGATTCGCCGAGGACGGATACGACCTGAAAAAATTTATGCGTCTTGTCATGACCTCCCAGGCCTACCGCTCCCGCAGTGACCTCCTTTCCGAGGAACCGGGCATCGATTATGTGTACAACGGTCCCTTACCCAAGCGGATGTCCGCTGAGCAGTTAATGGACACCATCTGGCAGGTCACTGCCAGCAACCCGAAGAATCCAACCGCCAAGGTAAACCGAAAATTTGACAACACAAAACCCTTACCCGAAGATATCACGAGCTTTGATTGGCCGGAAAAGATTTCACCCCATTGGATTTGGACCAAGGAAGATGCCCCTAAAATCAAGTT
>JAQCIX010000096.1 GCA_027593365.1 Verrucomicrobiota bacterium | reverse complement strand
AACAGCAAGGTTCGGGCTGCTCTTGGTTAGGTTTTCGTCTATCGCTAAAGACTGATTCCCCTCTTCCCCTTGGAGCGAAAAACATAGAAAAAAGGAACTGATACAAAGGCGATAACCTAAAACCTTCACTTAAGACCCTCCTTCCTGCGAATCATCCATTCCAACCCAACCACTAAAAAGAGTCCGATAAATAAGAGCCAATATTCATTGAGTTTATTTGTGGTACGAATGGTTGGAAGATTGTCTGACAACTTGGGCTCCCAATCAGAGGACAGGCTCATGATTGGCAAAAACTCTCCGCCAGTCAGACTGGCAAGCATCCGCAAATCTCTTTCTGCATAGCGGGTATCTTTTGCCTCATCCCCAGAGTGTTTCACCTGCATGTAGGACCAATGCTCCAATTTCTCTCCATCCGGGAAACTAAGTTTGTAATGTGCCCGGTAAGACCCCGGGACTATTGGGGTAAACTCTCCCACATACCTGCCCAACTCTCCACCCTTTGGGTAGAGCTGTAAAGTTTTGGAAAAGTCTTCCGGCCCTGTGATATTAGCTTCAATCACTGCATCTAGGGATGGCTGAAAACCGGCCCCTAGTGCCTCAATTTCCAGTGAATGCGGTTCACCTGCTTTCGTATCATCTTCGGGCTGCACCGCTTTAACCCTCTCCACTTTACCTGCACCCAACCATTGGACAACTCCCGTCCAAAAAATCGAGAACTCCTTGGCCTGTTGCTCATCCACCAAGGAACGCCTCCAATCGTGAGGAGACCCCCAGTAGGCAGACTTACCGGCACCATATGCCTGAATCCCAAGAACTGAATCAGAATCATTCCCTCTTAACTGGACAACTCCTCTGGCTGCTGGGTTCAATCTGGTCAGTAATTCAACTGGCAATCCTGCAGGTAGAAAAGGTTTCCAATCATCCACTCTTTTCCGCTCGGTAAAAAGAGGATCGCTTAGAACGATAAGAGAGCGATTGTCTTTGGCCCGTGAGGATTCTGTCTCCAACCCAGGCATCAAACCGCCCAGTAAAGATCTAGCAGTCTGGGGATTCCCGAATAACAGCAATCCACCTCCCCGCTTCTGTACGTAGTTTTTAAGAGAAGAAATCAAAGTCGCATTGAGTTCCGTGAGGCAATCGGAATCCAGCAAAACCACATCATAATCCATCCAAAAATCTTCCTCCGTAGGGTAGCCCAAAGGAGAGACAAGATCACCCCGTGCATGAAAGGTCTGCTCACCCAGACGAATCAAAGAACTCAATTGAAATTGTTCACCGGAAAGAGTGCGTTTAAGAAATGGGTAAAGAGGGCGAACCTGGTTGGATAAATACAGGACTGAAAAATAGGCTGGTGGGTTCACTTTGATTAACTGGCTATCCTGATCATCCGAGCGATCCGAATCTCCATCCACATAACCAATCACCACCCGGTAAGTAAACAGTCCCGAAACTTCTGGAGTGAATGAAGAAAACCGTACCGTTCTTAATTCCCCGGGCTGCAAATGAATTGGTAATTTTTCCAACTCTTGTTCATCCGAAAACAAGGAAACCGAGGTGACGACCTCCTTCTCAAACCCATTCTTGACCTCAGCAGACAAAGTCAATTCCTCCTTGGCGATGACTTCCCTGGGAGCCTCCACAAACTCAACCGAAAGATTCCCACTCTCCTTAAACTGCCCAACCCCAATCACATTTACTGGGATCCCCACTTCCCGAAAATCTTTAGCAACTTCTAGAGGGGACAAACCTTTATTGCTTCGACCATCCGAAAATAAAACCAAAGCCGCAGGTTTTTCCTGTTCTGAAGAACGAAGAACATTCGCCAAGGCATTTCCGATCGAGGTGTTTTCTCCCTTCTCAGGAAGCTCCCAACTACTCGATCGGATCGCAGATATCTCTCCGTCCGTGAAACCCAGCCGCTCCACGGCTCCATAACGGGTCCTCGCTTGGTTAATCCAAGAAGTGGGAGAATTTAAATCCATCTGAGACCGTGCCTGCTCGATGCGTCGCATACCATCGTCCTCATCCTTTTGATGCATGCTTCCAGATAGATCGACGAGGGAAAGGATACGGACTGATTTGGGGTCTTGTTCCATGCGATCGATAAAGGGACGAGAGATCAGTAAAAAGAAAAAGATTCCACCCAATATACGAAGAACAAATAATTTTAATGCGGAGTGGAAAGGCAAAGACAGAAACAAACTCCGTGCATGAAGGGCAAAAAGGGCCAAAAAGATAGCACCACCCAGCCAAAGCCAAGCCATTGGGTATGGCCAATCAAAGCCGATCGAATCAATCCTCATTTACCTTCTGCAATTCGACGAAAATACTCTTGCACCTGTTTGCGGTAACGGGCTGGTGCCTGGGTACTTTGGTGATTACGAAGCAGGCTCTGCTCGGCGGCTTTTTCCCATAAAAACTGCTCCATTAACCGGGAGGCTTCTTCCACTGCACCTGCAGACATGGAACGACCATTTCTAATATCCTCGGCAATCGCCGACTCCTCGAACATACGGGTAAGATTGAGGAGGCGCTCATCCGAATCGGCATCAGGCAAACTGCCCACAGCCTGTGCAGCTTCCTCATTGGCCTGCCTGAATTGTTGCTCCCCCATGCCCTGCCCTTCCTGAGTTATTCTTTGGAGTTGTTCAGCCAATTCACCCAAGGCAGAGCTTTCTCCGTAACGCAGTTTATCCTCCAGTTGTTGCAGACCACTTTGTAAACCGTTTAATTCATCCTCTAACTTGTCTTGTTCTTTTTGGGCCTGAGGGAAGGCATCATAAAGTAAGGAATTAGAAGCTCGTCTGCCGGATTTCTCTATGTCCCCGGCCCGTGCATCCCGGGATAAATTGAGTAGATCTTCCATCGCTCGCTCTTCAAATTTCCCCAGTGAACGACCGGTACGATCAATTTTTTCAAGCAAATCCTCAATGCCCTCATTTAAACTTTCCTGTTCTTCCCGGAGTTTCTCCCCCTGTCCTCCTTTGGCATTTTCCGTCTTTCCACTGAGTTGACCCTGCCCTTCCCCAAGTTGCTCCGCCTGATTGGTTAGCTGGTCAATCATATCCGCAGCAAGCTGGGACATTTCTCGTTCAACTTGGGAAATCGCATTGCCCAGAGCTTCCGCAGCCAAGTCCCCATGGGGCTGAGCCTGCCTCGGTTGATCCCGTCTTAAATCTGCTGCCCCTTCCTTCATTTCCCTGCCTGCCCTATCCAGATTAGCCACATCTCCGAGCTTCCCCGTGCGATCATACCTTTGCTTACGAAGGGCATCGAGATCCCGGCGTATGCCTTCCTGCTCACTGGCAAGATCCTGATTGGATTGACCGGACTGCCCTCGACCGGCCGCTTTCCCGATTTCTTCATTCACGGAATCCTGCCGTTCTTCCAAATCCTTTAACTGCTCCAGTTCTTTGGCCAAATTCTCCAGTTGCTTTTCTGGGTCATCCCCTTCCTCTGCCTCCATCTCCTCTTTTTGCTCTCCTTCTTTACCTGCACTCTCACTGGGTTTACCCTCTCCCTGTCCCTGAGCTTTTTGTTTCTCCATTTGTTGCATCAGAGCATAAAGCTGAACGAGTTTGCGCAGGGTTTGCTCGGATGACTCGATGGATTGTTCAAGCTCCTGTTCACCAGTGTAAATTTCAGTCTGCTCGATATGATAAGTTGCCTCATTGAGGAGTTCACCGAGATCAAGACCATCAACAATCGGAAACATCCCCTCGAACTCATCGTAGGTTTGGGTCATTTCATTTTTAAGACTTAATGCTTCGGTGCAAAGAGTTAGGCTCAATTCCTCTCGTCTTAGCCCATCTTCCATCAAAGCATCGTAAGTATCCCGAATGATCTGCTTGGTACGATTGATGAATTGCCGGACTGGAATCTCTTTGGTATCTCCTCCCATATCTCCTCCAGCCTGTGAATCGGAATCCGTGGAATTACCTTCCGGAGGTAAAATCTCAATAAAATAAATTTCGGATCGGGCGATCTGTTTCTCAGGCTCGCGGTTATCTGCAGCAAAAGCCATGTAAGTAATTACATCCCCAACTGCCAGTGGGTATTCACTCAAGTCAAGGATTCCGGTCACCGCTTTCTCTTTTTCGATCGGATCGATAAATAAATCCTGATCCTTTTTTACCCCATCATGAGAAACATGTAGACTAAGCTCGCTCACCCCATGATCATCGGCGGCAAAAACTTCAATCAGAAGGGGCTCTGCATCAAAAGGAAGCTCAAGGTCTTTCGCTGGTTCAGAAATCTCAACAATGGGAGGTTCATCCGGGATCGGAGAGAAGGTCACCCCATCATGCAAAACCTCAGGTCGTGTGGGCTCTCCTGCGTCTGACAAGCCCAATCGACCTGACCATTCCTTCTCCATTTTCCCGCTCCAAGAAAATGTAACCCGGCCGACTTTTTCCATTGAGAAATTAAGGTCATTGCTGAGCAATCGGGCAGACACTTCCGGGGGGAATTCCTTAACCCTTACATCCAACCGGATACTACTATTTTCAGGAGCCTCAATATACCCAAACCCCTCGTGAATCAATGGATCCATTTTGAGGTAAGCGGGCGGAGTGATTTCCCAGCGGGCAAATTCCAACTCGGGAGGATCATAGGGCCGTAGGATGTACCATCCACTCTGTAGAGAAGGAGTCACCACACGGTATCGAAGATTTTCTGTGAGGGATGGAAGTACAAACTCTAATTTGTCTGGCGATCCGGATGGGAGCATGCTCGATCGAGAAGTTCGATTCCGGTCCGCCCATTCGATCCAGGCTTCCTTGGCCCCACGATGGCCCCGAATGACATGTGCATTGACCAGAACATCTGCTCCCCTTCGATATTCGGCCTCAGGCGAATTCCTTTGCTCTTCCAATACTCCACTCAACCCAGTCCAAACCTCTAATCCCGGCTCTCCCCCGACCACTGCCCGGACTTTGGACATGGGACTGCGTTCATAATTCCAAAACGATAGAAGGACTCCCCCAAGAAAACCAAAGAGTAAAAAGTTCCAAAATCTCTGGGTAGGTCGTAAGCCCTTCCCCCAATCCATAGATGGAGCTCGCTTATCGAGCTGAGCCAATACTCGGCGTTCCATAAATTTAGGCTCTTCTTTGCGACCTTCAATTTCGATCGCCGTGTTTAGCAGGTCTCCAAGTTCAGGATTTGCGGACTCAACCGTTCGGGCAAGATCTTTGGGATTTGGACGCTTGATCCATGCATAGATCAGAAGGATCAAGAAAAACAAAGAAGAACAGATAAGAGCTCCCAAGATCCAGTTTGAAATCTCGGTTTCCTGAATCGGGGAAAACGCATCGTACAGATCCAAAAGAATAAGCAAGCCGGACCAACAGAGAAAACCTACAACCAAAGCTCCAAGTGAACGGGCAATGAGTTGCCACTTGGCTTCTCTTTTTAAACGACGGGCAAAATTAGGCATTTTGGACCTCGGGGGTTTGCCGGTTTAGAAAGCTGGGAACAGAACACATAGTTTCTAACAATAAAAGAAGAAAAGCCGCTAGTGCGAACCATTGCCAAAGGGATTGGGGGTGTTCAGAAACCAAATCTCCATTTGCACCCTGTAGGCTGTCCGAAGAAAGATGACTCCCTGCAAGTGCGTCGATTACATCTTCAGGGTCCATCACCTCCGGAAAAGACTCCACCAATGGATGTACCACCTCAATCCTTTGATCACCCTGCTGAAGCAGTCCATAGGTGCTAGAAAGTGAAGCAGAAGGTTGTTCTCCGTTGGATAGACCTGCATCCACCCTTAAAACTCCCCCATTTTTTTGTTCCCTTTCCCTCACCCCACACAACTCTGCAATAAGTGGGAGGAAAGAATTGCGCATAGGTAAATCTGTCCACTGCGGAACCATACGAAAGGAGGAAAAAACGAGCTTCCCTCCACCTGGAAAAGATCGGACTAATACGAGTGGGCGACCCGTGCGATCTCTCAGGGGTACATCCAGACCCAACGGATCATTCAAAGTGATAAACTGGCGAATTTCGGTAAGGTATAAATCGCGCACCGAATCCCCTGAAAAGACTGAATGTAACCTGCTATTTTTTTCCAGAACATCGATCCGGTAAGGTTCCATACGAAAAGCAGTGCGGTTGATCCCTGCAAAGGTAAAATCGATGATCTCCCCATCTTTGAGGGCACGGTTCATCCGAACATGGGAATCATTGGGTGGAGTCACTAAAACCTTACCACCGTTATTAAGGTAATTCGATAAAACCGGAGCAAGCCCTTCGTCCTCAAACCAGCCGGATAATCCGAGAACCATAAGGAAATCAAGGGGCTTGCTTGAATCATCTTTTTTCAGGTCCGATGCACGCTGTTTATTTTCCACCCATGTATTCCATTCA
>JAQCIX010000095.1 GCA_027593365.1 Verrucomicrobiota bacterium | reverse complement strand
TAAGGCCTATGGGGATATGATAGACCGTTTGTTCGATGCGGCATGGGTAGGGCCAATTCCACTCTCTACCAAGCCCCATCAGGGTGCCCGAAGATATGATCGAAACTCCTATGAGTTCGCCCACTTCCAATCGATTGACTCTGCCATGGTAAAGAGTGGATGGCAGAAAGTGGAAAACTGGCAGGGCTCAGGCAAGGGGAGCGTTCGCAAACATGACAAGGGACTGGATTACCTCGAAGCAACCGAGCCGGGTGCAGAACTGACGGTGGAGTTTTCAGGTACCGCGATTGGTCTCCCCATGGTGGCAGGTCCAGATGTGGGTATTATCGAGTGGCAGGTAGATGGGGGAGAGTGGAAATCGCTCGATCAATTCACCAAGTGGAGCAAGAGCCTGCACATTCCCTGGATCTACATGCTGGAAAAAGAATTACCTCCTGGGGAACATACCCTGACTTTGAGAACCACCGATCAGAAAAATGAAATGTCTATTGGCTACGCCTGTCGTTTTTCCGCCTTTGCGGTGAATGGAAATAAAGAATAAACGGTTCCGGGCATGAAGACCTTATTACTTACTTTTCTTTTTTCTCTCTTCATTATTCAATTTTGTCCGGCCCGCCGCGGCATCGAGGAGGCCCTGTTTACCTGGACGGATTCCCCATCCACCACCCTCAATGTCATCTGGTTGGTGGAGGAGGATGAGCCGACTGATTTTAAGTGGGGAAAACAGGGAGGGGAGATCAACCGAAATGCAGTGATAAAACGGAAGTCGTTCTATGAAAAAACCATTTCCTTTTGGGGGCTTGCTCTGGATGTGAAAAATGGCCGGTTCTCCTTGCCCTCGCTCAAGGATGCGGATGTGGAGGTTTGTCAGGTGCAGTTAACCGGTTTGGCACCCGACACGGTCTATTGTGTAAAGTTGGGTAAGAAGGAATTCAAGGCACGGACCCTGCCGGTCAAACGCCCAGACCGCATATCTTTTGTCACCGGTGGTGATATGATGCACAAACCCGAGTGGCACAAAGATGGGGTTCAAGCGATGGCTTCCCGCTCGCCCGACTTCGCTTTGCTTGGCGGAGACCTGGCCTATGCCAATGGGCAGGACTGGAAGCGCTGGCTCGATTGGATCGAAATCTATGCCGACCATGCCCGACGGCCAGATGGGTTGTCCATTCCCTTCGTTGTCGCCATCGGCAACCACGAGGTGATCGGCGGATATGGGCAAATCCCTGAAAAAGCCCCACTCTTTTTTAACCTCTTTCCCTTTCCTGAGGAAAACAACCCGACCTACTGCGTGGATCTTTACGAGGACCTCTCCGTCTTTGTGCTCAACAGCAACCATACCTGCCCAGTGGAAGACCAGGTTGATTTTCTGAAAAAATCCTTATCCGCAAGGCAGGACAGGAAGCATCTCTTTGCTCTTTATCACTTTCCCGCCTACGGGATCGTCAAGGGTGGGTTGGGCAACGACCTAAGCAAGTCGATCCGCCAGCACTGGACTCCCTTGTTTGACCAGTATGGTCTGGATGCCGCCTTTGAAAATGATCACCACATATACAAACGATCCAAGCTGATCAAGGGAGGGAAAGTGGATGAATCCGGCACACTCTACATCGGGGATGGTGCCTGGGGTGTAAAGACCCGTCCAATGGATGCCTCGGGTTTATGGTATGTGGAAGAAGCTTCCCCCACCATGCATGTGATCGAAGTGGTGATCGAAAACGATCTCCGCACCTACCGGGCAATCAACCACGATCAAAAGGTATTTGATGAGTTTGTGGACAGAAGAGAAGTTGAATGAGTACAAAAATAAAACACTTAGCTATTTTCTTGCTCCTCTTTCTACCCTTCTTTGTTTCGCTCGCTCAATCTCCACCAGTTAAAGTTTCCAAACTAACCGAGGCTCGGGCAGTTGCTTCTCAGTCGATCAATCCAGAGTATTTAGTTTTTTCTCCAACTTCAGCCAAAAATAAGATAATCCCCGTTTTGATTTATCTGCATGGAGCCGGAGGTGGGCGACCCCCCCTTACCCGTTTGGGCATGCAAGCAAATGCCTTGCGGAGGGGGATTGAGCAGTACGGCAAAGGGCCGTGCTATATTGTGGTTCCCCAGTGTTTGCCAACGAAGAAAAATGGCGAGCGGGCGACATGGGAGCCGGATGACCTTAACCTTCTGCTCGATGATTTGCTTGAAAAAATTCCGATTGATTCGAATAGGGTCTACCTCACCGGAAACAGTATGGGGGGGTATGGTTGTTGGGTATGGGGTGGGCATAGCCCCGGGCGTCTGGCGGCGGTTGCTCCCGTGGTTGGTGGAATCGGGCCGGGTGGGCCCAAAGATGTTTCTCCAAAGATCACCGAGTGGGCCAAGAATCTAGCCAAGGTGCCGGTCTATGCATTTGCTGGTGGAAAGGACCGAGTAGTTCCTGCTGAGCGGTCCGAGAGGATGGTTAGAGAAATTCGCAAGGCTGGAGGAAAACATGCCAAATTAAAAATCTACCCTGATGCCGGGCATAATGCTCGCCAGTTGGTGTTTGGCGGTCGTGAATTTTATGATTGGATGTTTGCACAGTCCAAAAAATGATAAGAGTTCTTTTACTTTCCTCGTTCGTTTCCGCCCTGGTTGCCCTGTCGTGCGTGCCGGCGATTTTCTACCTTGAAAGTATGGGCCGTCCGCAAAATCCTTTTCATATGATTCAGCTTCTTGCCTGCCTGGTGTGTTTCCCCTGCAGTGGTTTTTTCTTTTGGATGAGTCGAGGGTTGGGCTGGACTGCCACCCGAATATTCACCGCTCTTGCCTGCCTCCTCAGTGGGGCGTGGTTTGGTTTTTTTGTCTATGTCATGGTAATGATGGCTGTGCTGGGTGCTTGATCCTTTTACCTTTTATCAAATTTCATGAAAAATAGTTTTGAGTACCTAACCGAATTTGCAGAACCCAATGATTTCCACCGATGGGAAGAGGTGGATCTTGAAGTACACTCATTTACAGATCTAGGGATGAAAGTGGCGATTAATGGTGAATTTTCTGGTCTGGTTTATGCCGATCAGATTTATGACCAGTACCGAGAGGGACAAAAACTTAAGGGATATATCACCGCCATCCGGGAAGATGGCAGGATTGATGTTTCTTTGCAGCCCGATAAGGGGAGGCATGTGCTTTCGACTTTGGACAGGATTTTGGCACATCTTAAAAAGGCAGGAGGGCAATCTCCATTGGGAGACAAGAGTTCCCCAGAAGCGATCAGGAAAGAATTTCAGGTGAGTAAGAAAGTATATAAGCAAGCGATCGGAGGGCTTTATAAACAAGGTAAAATTAAGATCACCGATCAAGGGATTGAATTGGTGAGGCATTAGATCAAGTCCCCTCCACTTTCGCTTGGAACTTAAACCACTATAAAAATTCTACATCAAAGGATTAAAGTATGTAAAAATATACAAAAAACGGGTAAAGTTTTATAAATAATACAAATATACTCTATAAGTTTTCTTATTTTACCAATTTGTTACACTAATTGTTTTGAAAACATGTGAAAATTATGTAATCTGGAATCATAGGGCAGTGAGCCTACCTTCATTGGTTGTCAGTCTCACAAAACACAAAACAGTCGGTCACTTGGGCAAGTGGCCGACTTTTTTTTACCCTAATTGTTCTCTAAACCATGATTCAAGTTTAGATTCAGAGTTCATGTAAATGATCCCAAAGCAGTCAAATAATGGAATGTCGAAGAGTGAAAAGTTATGGATTTATGGGCTAGAGTTTACTTATTTAATTTGAACAAACGATTGTTTGATGGGTTGCCATTACAGAGGTGTTCAAATTAGAAAGTACTTATATGTTGTTTCGTACAATTTTTGTTATGATTCCACTTTGTGGAGTCGTTGGTTTAGGCGCCAAAGATACGGCTTCGATTGACTTTGCCCGGGAGGTTCTGCCCATTTTATCGGACAAGTGTTATGCCTGCCATGGTCCTGATACCAAGAAGAAGGATTTGGTTCGTCTCGATCTGGAGGAACTGGCGAAGAAAGACCTGGGTGGCTATCATGCGATCGATCCCAATGATTTGGAGGAAAGCGAGCTGCTGTACCGCATCATTGACGATGAAGACCCCATGCCACCTGAGGATTTTGGAAAGACCCTGTCTGCCAAGGAGAAGGAACTGATTCGCCAGTGGGTGGTGTCCGGTGCTGAATATGCCCAGCACTGGTCCTTCGTCCCACCGATTAAAGGAGAAGTAAAGCCATCGGGTAACCCGGTGGATCATCACATAGAGCAAGATTTGAAGAGCCAGGGTACAGGTTTTGCCAAAGAGGCGGAGCGGGCCACACTGGCGAGGCGAGCCTCGCTCATCCTCAATGGACTGCCTCCTGAACCTGCGGATTTGCAGGAATTTTTAAAGGACAATAAGGAAGGGGCATATGAGCGGTACCTCGACCGTCTGCTGGCCCGCCACGATTATGGGGAACATGTGGCCCGCTACTGGTTGGATGCAGTGCGCTATGGGGATACCCACGGGCTCCATCTCGACAACCGCCGGGGGATTTATCCTTACCGGGACTGGGTGGTTCGTGCCCTCAATCAAAATCAGCCTTTTGATGAATTTATCCAATGGCAACTTGCTGGCGACCTTTTGCCCAACCCAACCGAGGATCAAAAAATTGCCACCGGATATGTGCGGCTCAACCCAACCACAGGAGAGGGTGGGGCGATTGCTGCAGAATTTCAGGCAAAAAATAACTTTGACCGGGTGGAAACCACCGGTACCGCTCTGCTCGGATTATCCCTAACCTGTGCCCGTTGCCACACCCATAAGTACGATCCCATTACCCACGATGAGTACTTTGAATTCCTTGCATTTTTTAACAGCACCGCGGAGCATTCAATGGATGGAAACCGCTATGTCTACGGGGATCATTTAACCGTGGCAAAGGATCCTGTCTCGAAAATGAAATGGGAGGAGTTTTTGTCCAAGGAAGCTGCCTTTCTTAAGGAAGTACGGGCAACTGGAAAGTATAAGGGCAGTGATGAGAGCCTGGCAAAACTTACATACTTACTGAATCCCGACCTCTCCAAGCCAGAGAATAGAGTGAAGGCAAGTTCCCAAAATTTTCACCCAAGGACACAAAAACCCGAACACGCCATTGATGACCGGGTGGATACAATATACCTGAACCGAGATGGCAATGGGAGTGGGCTTACCATCTTCACCCAAAACGGGGTCATTAACGGAATCACTCTCACATCTGCCGGGGGGGAACCTGGACGGGATCCAAAAACTTACAAACTGGAAGGGTCCACCGATAACAAAACATTCAAACTGATCGCTGAGGGAGATGTGCCCAGTTTTACCGAGCGCAAGCAGAAGAGAGAAATTCTCTTTGAAAATAACCAGTCCTATTCGCATTATCGCCTGACCTTTCCGCAGTTGGCCAATGTTTACCAAGAGAACATGCAGATTGCCGAGATCGAGCTTTTGAAAAAGCATGTGGTCGCGAAGGACGATCTGCTCGCTCGGGCCCAGCAACTCAATACCGAACGAATTCAGGGTGAAAAGAACTACCTGACCACTACCCTGATCGCCCGGGATTTGCCCGAGGATAGAAAGCGGGTCACCCAAGTTCTTGAACGGGGAGAATATGACAAGCCCATCGGCAAGCCTTTGAACCCAGGGGTCTTTTCCGTACTGGGGGAAATGCAAGCGGGTAGCCCATCGAACCGCCTCGGTTTGGCTCAGTGGATCACTTCAGATGATCAACCGCTAACTGCCCGGGTGCTGGTCAATCGTTTCTGGTTAATGGTCTTTGGCGAAGGACTGGTTCGCACGCCGGAGGAGTTTGGGTTGCAGGGGGAACACCCCACTCATCCAGAACTCCTCGATTGGTTGGCAGTGGATTTTCGTGAAAATGGGTGGGACCTGAAGCGATTGCTCAAACAATTGCTCACCAGTCGTACCTTTAAGCAATCCTCTGTACGCCGGAGCGATTTTCCAGACCCTGAAAATAAATACTGGGGCAGGGGGCCGTCCTACAAGCTCGATGCCGAGGTGGTGCGGGATCTTTCCTTGTGGTCATCCGGATTGCTTAACCGCAAGATCGGGGGCGAAGGCTTCAAGCCTTACCAACCACCCGGTATGTGGATTGCCCTTTCTCATCCCATTAGCGATACCAAGAACTATGTGATGGACGAGGATGACAGCATATACCGGCGAAGCCTTTACATGTACTGGAAGCGCACATCCCCACATCCGATGATGACTTTGTTTGATGCACCCAGCCGGGAGTCCAGCTGTGTACAGCGCTCCCGCACCAGTACCTCGCTCCAGTCCCTTGCTCTGTTCAACGAGACCCAACGGATGGAAACTGCCCGTAAGCTCGCCGAGCGATTGCTACGGGATAAGCAAAAGGATAGTGCCCGGATCGAGCATCTTTTCACCCTGCTCACTTCCCGTAAACCA
>JAQCIX010000094.1 GCA_027593365.1 Verrucomicrobiota bacterium | reverse complement strand
TCCAACCGCGGAATCGACCCGGTATTGTTTGATCATGTTTCCGAAGACTTCCACATCTTCGGGCCGATAGGCCTGAATGATTTGACCATCGATCCGGAAAAGTAAGTCGCCCGTCTGCAAACCAGCTCTTTCAGCCGGGGTATCAGGAAAGACTTGAGATAGGCGCACACCTCTGGTTTGAGGAGGTAGGCCGATGGCCTCGGCTAATTCAGCAGTCAATACCTGTGTGCTTACACCCAGCCAAGGTTTCCATGCTTCCAAAGGCCTTTTCTCCTCTGCTTCGGGACCAATTTTTACGACGGTCAGATAATCGGCCAGGTTTCGTTCAAATTTGACCAGGACGGGAACGGCTTCGGTCTGTCCCATGGTCCTTTCTCGGGTGATCTGGATTAAGTCTGAAATTTGATGGATGGGCTGGCCGTCGACTTCGGTAATAACATCATTTTCAACCAACTGAGGCTTGGAGCTGTAGGAGGGCCCCCCTTGGGCAACGGAATGCACCTGCACTCCGACTTTGCCCTCCCTGCGAGCTTCCAAAGAGGAGAGTAGGGTAAAGTCGCGGAGGGTGAGGCCCCAGTTTTTAAGCTCTTTTTCCGGATTAAAAGCGGGTTGGCGTTTTTCGGTTTTTAGAGTCCACTCCATCTGCTTGTGATTGCGAAAACCAGATAGGACGATCTCTCTTTGTGGGGGAAGTGCAGAAATGATCTGATGAAAAAGGGGAAGGTCTTCCCTGATTTTAGCCAAAACTTCTTTTCCGTCGACTTGGGTAATCAGATCTCCAGGCAGAAGTCCGGATGCCTGAGCCGGAGAACCATCAATCACTCCCGAAATCAAAACCCCCGGTTGGGTGTCTTGGATGAAAGGCTGGCATTCCAAACCAATCCAGGATCGTTCGATGTATCCTTTTTCGGCAAGTTCCTGGGATACAGATTTTGCTAGGTTTGAGGGGATCGCTCCCCCGAGACTGGCAATGGCCACCTCATTGATGCCAATAATTTCGCCCTGCTGGTTCACGAGTGGGCCCCCACTGTTGCCAGGGAAAATGACAGCGTCGTGTCCGAGCCAACGCACCAGTTCTCCCACATTTTCTCCATCCAATCGAAAAGAACCGGATCGGTTGGAAATGAGAGCCAAGTTCGAAATGATCCCCCGGGTAACAGACTGGGATAATCCCGCCGGGCTGCCCATCGCAAAGCAGGAATCGCCAACCCGCACAAGGTCCGAATCTCCAAAGACCGCTGTTGTGATAGGCTGGGCATCTGCGGGCCTGTCCTCAAGACGAAGGCGCAGGACGGCAAGATCGGTTAACGCATCTGCTCCGAGTAAATCGGCTCCGACTTCCTCTCCGTCGTATAGCCGGCAGGTCAGCCTAGTTGCTTTTCCTGCAACATGGTGGTTGGTGACGACAAGACCGGATGAGTCAATGATAACGCCGCTACCGGTTGACCCAGACTTAAGCATTCTGCCATTGGCTCCTCTTTCTGAAACCACTTCAATCCGGACAATGGCTTGGTAAACCGCGTGCACCCGGTCATTAATTTCAGTTCTGTCTTTGGCAAAGATTGAGGCAGTAATGAACAGACCCAAGACAGAAACTACCAACGGAATCGAAAAGATATACATAAGTTATGGAAGCGTTACCGGTCTCTAGATAGGTGGATTAAAGTTGTCTTTTGGGTAAAAGAGGTTCTTGCCCTTCCCTTCAACTAAAGGCAAGAATCAAACCAATAAACTCCCGATGAATGACCAAGTGAAAAGTGATCCATGGCTTAATCCTGGGCAGAAAAGTGTTTTAAGGGTCACCCTTACGGTCCTTTGCTTATCCGTTCTTTTTGTTATATCCGTTTGGTTTATCCAGTCTCTGAGCTCCTTTTTGACTTATTTCTCTTCGGTTCTTTGGCCTCTGGCGATTGCTTCCATTTTGGCGATCTTACTGAAACCTTTGGTCCGGTTGATGGAGGAAAAATTTGGACTGAGTCATGCCTTGGCTATAAGCCTGCTTTATTTGTTCGTGATTGGGGTGGGGGCTTTTTCCTTGTGGGCAGTCGGGGGAGAAGTGATCCGACAGACCAAGGAATTGAGTGGAGCCTCAATGGGGTGGCCGGAAAAAATTGAGAGTAAAGTAAAGGAATCCCTGAGCCCATCCACCTGGGATGCGATCGCCGAAAAATTCAATCAATTTAAAAAAGACTGGAAGAACCATTCCCTCATTCTAAGCGAAAAAGTCGATGCTTTGCCTACCCGTTCGACTGAAGCCCTGCAGGGTGCTTGGTCCAGAATGGGCTCCTTGTTCAGCTTCTTTACTTCCCTCGCTATTGTTCCCATTTATCTTTACTATTTTTTGAGCTCCAAACGGGATCATTTGGCGGACTTGGCTGGTCAGCTAAGTTTTATAAAAGGGGATGTGCGTGCGGATATCCTCTATCTGATAAGGCAATTTAAAGAAATTCTCGAAGTTTTTTTCCGGGGTCAATTGATTATCGGATTCATGATGGGGGTGGGATATGCGGTTGGGTTTAGCCTGTCTGGGTTGAAATTCGGGATCGCTTTGGGTCTGTTTTTTGGACTCTTAAATATCGTACCTTTTTTGGGTTCGGTTCTGGGTGTTTTTACGGTTTTGGTTGTATCCTACCTCCAGACTGGCGGGATCTTGGAAAGTGGAAACTGGAATGTTCTTTTGGGGTGTGGCTTTACATTTGTTGTGGTGCAGGTTCTGGAAAGCTATTGGCTGAGCCCCAGGGTGATGGGAGATAGAACGGGCTTACATCCCGTAGTGATCATCGCATCGGTTTTCTTTTGGGGCCTGGCATTTGATGGGGTTCTTGGGATGATCTTGGGTATTCCATTAACTGCTTTTTTGACTGTTTTTTGGAGACTTCTTCGCAAAAAATACCTACCCGACCGAACATCATAAGTCAGATCTGAACCCTCTGCCCAAGGAGAGACCCGAGCGTTGTGCGCAAGATAGCCTTGAAAGGTCGCTGGGCATACGAAATGAAAGATAGATAACTCCCTTTTTATTTGGCGACTCAAGATAAAGATTTCGTACATTTGCACGTTCATTCCGATTACAGTCTGTTAGACGGCTGCTGTCGGATGGACCGCTTAATGGACCGTGCGGTGGAATTGGGGATGTCCGCCATGGCTCTTACGGATCATGGGAATTTATTTGGGGCGATCTCCTTTGTGAAACAGGCACAGAAGCGGGGGATTAAACCAATTATTGGGTGCGAGGGTTACATCGTTACGGATCACAAAAACGATGAACGCCCGGGTCGGGAAAATCATAAGTCCTATCACCTCGGTCTTTTAGCCAAAGATTTTCAGGGGTATCAGAATTTGTGTAAGGTGGTATCGGATGCCCATGTGGATGGATTTTATTACCGACCCCGTACAGATTTGGAAACCTTGGCTGAGCATGCCCAAGGTTTAATTGGTTTTACCGGTTGTATGCAGGGCTGGGTGCCCCAGCTTCTCTTGCGTGAACAGTACGAAGAGGCGGAAAAGGCTCTCGGCCAAATGATTGATATTTTTGGCAAAGAAAATTATTTTGTGGAGCTCCATAACCATGGAATCGAGGAGCAGGCCCAGTTGGTACCTGAATTGATCAAGCTGGCCAAAAAATTCGATCTGAAAACCGTGGCTTCCAATGATGTGCACTATGTGCAGGGGGAGGACTGGGCCCCACACGATGCCTTGCTCTGTATCCAAACAGGCTCGAAGCTGGATGATGTGAATCGCATGCGTTACGAAGCCCGCGAGTTTTATTTAAAATCCAGGGAAGAAATGGAAGCACTTTTCAAGGAGGTTCCGGAATCGATTACCAACACCTTTGCGGTGGCCGAGATGTGTGATGTAAAACTTCCTTTTGGAGAAAATAACTACCCGGTCTTTACCCTTCCTCCGGAAATCAAAACCGAGGTTCCTGATAATGTGGAATACCTCAGAAAGCTGTGCCTGGAGGGTCTTGAGAAAAGGTACGAAGTGGGATATGAGGATGTGGATCACCGCACCGAGGAAAATCAACTGGCGAAGGAACTTAGTGAGCGGTTGGACTATGAGTTGGGTGTAATTGGAAAAACTGGTTTTAATGATTACTTCCTGATCGTGGCAGATTTTATGAACTGGGCCCGCGAGCATGGGATACCTGTGGGACCGGGCCGGGGTTCTGGAGCGGGCTGCCTGGTTGCCTATGTTCTTGGGATCACCGATATCGATCCATTGCGTTTTGGATTACTCTTTGAGCGTTTCTTAAACCCAGAGCGGGTATCCCCGCCAGACTTTGATATCGATTTTTGTATGCGTCGCAGATCGGAAGTCATTGAGTATGTCCGCGAAAAATACGGTCGGGATTGTGTGGCCAATATCATTACCTTTGGAACATTCGGAGCCAAGATGGTGATTCGCGATATTGCCCGGGTAAGAGATCTCCCCTATGCGGAGGCCGATAAACTGGCCAAGATGATTCCGGATGACTTAAATATCTCCCTCGAGGATTCACTCGCTAAAAGTCCAGAACTTGCAGCGGAGTATGAAAACAATCCAATTGCTAAGCAAATTGTAGATACCGGGCGTGTCATCGAGGGAATGGTGCGCAATTCCGGTACCCACGCAGCAGGAGTGATCATTGCCGACCGACCCCTTCGTGAACTGGTTCCTTTGACCACCCAGGATGGGATTCTGACCACTCAATATCCCAAGGATCCGGTCGAGGAGTTGGGTCTGTTGAAGATGGACTTTTTGGGTTTAAAAACCCTAACCGTTATCTCCGAGGCCGAGGCCCATATCCGAAAAAAGCAAGGGTTGGAAGACTTCCGGGTAACCGGTGCACCCTTGGATGATGAGCCCACCTTCAAGCTCCTTAATGAAGCCCAGACCATCGGGGTCTTTCAGCTGGAGTCGGAGGGGATGCGAAGACTTTGCCGGCAGATGACGATTTCCAATGTCGACGAGATTATTGCGTTGATCGCATTGTATCGTCCGGGTCCGATGGACTGGATACCCGACTACATCAAAGGCAAGGAAGACCCATCGACGATCCAATTTCCTCATCCTTTGCTTGAGGATGTATGCAGGGAGACCTACGGGGTAATGGTTTACCAGGAGCAGGTGATGGAAGCTGCCCGTAGGATTGCCGGGTATACTTTGGGTGGGGCCGATATTTTACGTCGGGCTATGGGTAAAAAGAAGCCTGAGGAAATGGCCAAGCAGAGAGAGATTTTTGTTAAAGGTGCGAAGGATGTCAATGGGATCGAGGCAAAAAAAGCCAACGAGATTTTTAGTATTTTGGAAAAATTTGCCGGGTACGGATTTAATAAATCCCATTCGGCAGCCTATGGAATCATTAGTTATCAGACTGCTTTTCTCAAAGCGAATCACCCGGTTGATTTTATGGCAGGTGTTCTTGCCTGTGAGTTGGGTAATTCCGAAAAGCTATCCCACTTTCTGGCAGAGTGCCAGACCATGGGCATTTCTGTACTTGGGCCCGATGTGAACCAGTCCGGAGAAAATTTTACCCCATTGGATGGCGAAGGGGAGGGCATCGGTTCAATCCGCTTTGGTCTCTCTGCGGTCAAGGGAGTTGGGGATGTTGGAGGAAAATGTATTGTTGAGGAGAGAGAACGTGGAGGGCCCTTTGCTGATTTTAGTGATTTGGTGGAGCGAGTGGATGGAAAAGCGGTTAACAAAAGGGTGCTGGAAAGTTTGATCAAGACAGGCGGTTTTGATGCTCTTCACCCAAATCGTGCTGCCTTGCTCGCTGATTTGGATCGGGCGATGGGTGAGGCTCAGTTGCGAAGAAAAGATCGGGAAGCCGGTCAGTCCAATCTTTTCGACTTAATGGGTGGGGGTGAGGAAGATGATACACCTGATCAACAGGAAAATTTTGGACACAATGCTAATCTGGAAATCCCCGAAATGGATAACCTCCAAAAGTTAAAGTTTGAGAAAGAATTGCTTGGTTTTTTCCTCTCCGGACACCCTGTCGATACTCTTATGGGACTGGGTGAGTTGGTGGATACACTCTCCCAGGAACAATATGCCAACCTGACTGAGAAAATTTCCTTTCGTTTATGTGGGGTGGTTTCGGAGGTGGAGAGGAGATACACCAAGAAAGATTCCAAGCCTTGGGCACGATTTAATCTATTAGCTAAGGAAAAAGATCTGTCTTTGCCGATGTTTCCGGAAGCCTATGCAAGCTTTGGTGACCGTTTGGAGGAAGGGGAACTTATGGTGATCACTGGAGTTGCCTCGGTTAAGGATGGAGAGAAGCGTCTAACGGTAGATAAGGTGGAAACAATCGATGAGTGCCTTGCTAAAACGATTGAGGAATCTACCTGGTTGATCGATCCGATCAACGAGGATGCGGCCAGTTTCCTTTCTGATTTACATCTGGAAAGTGAGAAAGGCAGAGGACGCTCTCGTGTGAGCGTTGCATTTGCGGAAGACGGAGCCGAAGACGGTATGGTGGTTCAGTTGGACGACCGCTTCCGTATG
>JAQCIX010000093.1 GCA_027593365.1 Verrucomicrobiota bacterium | reverse complement strand
GAGACTTTTAAAGCATGCCAACTAATCTCATAATTGCATTGGGGCAACTTTTTTCCAACCCAATGGATCCCGGTTAGAGCAACTCCAAATTCGAGTACAACACTACCATTTCCATCCAAAAAAACTTCCCCACGACCTGCGTAATCGGTAACGGCCCAATGATCTAAACTTGAACCATCAAAAAGAATTTTTTCGTTATTTCTGCTGTCGTCTAGGTTTTCTGCATAAACTAAAAACCTGGATAAAATTGCAAAAACTAAGAAAAGTTTGAGGACAGACCACATGGGAGGAACTAGGATGGATCGGCAAATATGCCTAGGTTCACTTTTTTGGCCGTTCAATCACCTCAATCTCGTACCCCTCCGGAGCATCCACAAAAGCAAAAATAGAACCCGATGAGCTTTGGGTTGGTCCGTCACTAAGAGGTACTCCTATTTGATCGAGGTGTTTCTGAAATGCTTTCATGCTTTCAACCTCGAAAGCCAAATGCATTAAATCTTCCTGCACCTTGACTGGACCGGAGCCTGGAAAATATGTGATTTCAATTTCTTCGTCGCTGTTAGGTACAGCCAGAAAAGCTAGCTTAGAACCTCTAGGAGATTCGTGCCTGCGGGTGACCTCCAGTCCGAAAACACGCTGATAAAATTCGAGGGTACGCTCGAGATCATTGACCCGCATGCGGGTATGCAGGAATTTACTGACGATCATAGAGGAACTTACTTATTTGCGCCTCATGTTAGGAGAGACACTTTTTATTTTGGCTGCACAGGCATTTAAAGCAGCAAGTGGTGCCTGCCAATTAGCAAGTGGATCCGTCCATATATGAACCACAAAATCTTCACCATGCTTACTTTTTTCACCCAATAAATATTGTTTCACATCGGGCAGCTCCAAATTTTCCAAAGCGTTACCCATATAATTTCCATCAACCCGAACGGATCCATCCGGGTCAATTTCTATGTGAGACTCTGGCTTGGGCTTATTATAACTACTACTTGGTGCCGATTTGCCGGGAAGGATGGCCGATAACTCAGCTTCAGGCTGTTTAATCATGGTGGTAACCATGAAGTAAATCAGCAAAAGGAAAGTGACATCAATCATCGGGGTAAGGTCTACCTCATCGACATCGTCTAGGATCTTTTTGAATGTATCCATCCGAACTACTCAGCCGCCTTGAAAGCAGCAAACACAACATTGGACTGTCCGCCCATTAAAACCTGCTCATGCACATCGTTAAGAACCGATGCAGGGATATCCACATGATACCGCAAGAAAACTTTCCAGCTTGGATTCCTCGCAACCGCAACAGATATTTGCGACATATCAATTGCTTGTTCCCCCCAGTAAATCATTTGACCCATGGATGGATCATCATCCACAGAAATAATGGTACGGTTCGGCGGAGATTCAGGGACCTTGGCATTGGATGCAACACCAAGCTTAGGATCAGACAATTCAACATACTGCTCAGATACCTGCTGGGCCACGACCATGAAAAATACGATCAGAAGAAATACCACATCAATCATCGGAGTTAAGTCCGGTGAATCGTTGGAATCCGGTACCTCGAACTTTGCCATATTCTAGATGGAAAGTAGGAAATTAAAGATTAGATTATGCAAGCTATTCTGCTTCCTCTTCGTAAGCAGATTCGTCGTAGGCTTCTTCCGCTCCAGCCTCGGAATCGAATCCTCCACGAGCAGCACGAACTAGGGTAAAAACCATTTCTCCTGTAACTTGGTTTACTTCTGCAGCTATGTTTCCAAATTTTGTTTTGAAAAGAAAGTAAGAAACCAGACAGGGAATCGCTACCACCAGACCGGCTGCGGTTGTCCATAGAGCACTACCGATATTGCCAGCCATTTGTTTACTGGCTTCTCCACCCATACCAGCACTGGTAAGAACGGCAAAGGCTCCAATCATACCCACCACCGTACCCAAAAGACCGATCATGGGGGCAATGGAACCCACCGTGTTGAGCATGTTGATCCAAGTAAAAGGTTTGGACATATGCAGGGCTGCGTTCTCATCGAGCCCCTTCTCAATGGCTTCAATATCTAACTCGTCGTCCTGAATTCTTTCGAGTCCACCCTTGAGAATAGCAGTGACGGGTAGTTTGTATTGATCACACAAGGATTTAGCTCCCTCAATATCAAGGCCCTTCACTGCGTCCATGATCGGATTGATCACGTCGTCTTTAATGAAGGCTTTCCTACGAACCGCGATCGAATTGAAGATGATCAATGTGATCCCAGCAATAATCAGTAGTAAGAAAACAATGAAGAAGGTGGCACCCAAATTATTCCAAGCTTCCACAAAGAGATTACTGCTTTGGGCCATTGCTTGATTAACAAACATACTTGGGGATAGAGTGGCATAAGCTAGGATTAAATAGGCTAGTGTACGTAAGGAACGAATTTTCATAGAGCTGTGCTTTGCGTTTTAGTGATTACAAAAGTGAGAATTTACAGGTAGGTCAACGAGGATTTATGGATCAGGCTTGGGGAAGCTTAGCCAATCGTTCCAGGCTCATCTTTTCCCATTTCGTTTTGGGGAAGAAAACCTTTACCTGATTGTAAACATTTTTGGCTGCTTCGTGAAGATCAAGCTTTTCATAGGCATCCCCTGCCATAAGGAGCGACTCGGGAAGCCAATCCAATCCGATACGAGCATTCACAATACCCTCGGTAACTTCCAATACAGACTCACGGTAGTATTCGGAAGCCCTATACTCATCCCCCCTGGCTTCAAACTGCCTGGCATACTGTACGCGGATTAAAGAACGTAATAGTTTGTAAAGGGAATATTCGTTGGTGTTACGTGCTGGTGGATTCTCGTCGAGCTTCTTGAGACCCTGTACTGCAGAATTAAACATCTGGGAGGCAGCCGATGCATACCTTTTATCTTTGGCTGCCGCTGGGGCGTAGATTTCGTATAATTTAACATAACAATACACAGGCCAGATTTCTAAAATTTGATTGAATGCACTATTTGGGTCTTTGGCGACAATCGGGCCAAGTCGGGCATATTCACCAATTGCCTCAGTATAAAGCCCTTGATTTCTTAACGAGTCTGCAAGCCTGAGGTAGGAAGCATGGTCCCCGCTGTTATCCCGTATAGAAATCCTCTTAAGAAGAGCCAGTGATGCTTTTCCCGTGTCTGGGTTGGATGCAATCATCTTGCCGCACAATTCAAGGGCAGCTTCCGAAAAATCCCGGTATCCATATTCATCCAATCGAGCCAAGTTGAGACGGGAAAGGATGTAAAAGGCTTCATTATATTGCTCCATTCCAAGCAAGCCTTTGATGTAAGTCAGACAGTCGTCATGGATCGCAAGGTATTGAAAGGGCATATCCAGAAAGAGCATGACTTTATAAACTTCTGGCCGGAGAGCCGTAAGCACGCGGGGGTCATATTGCTCATTGGCAAGATAATTGAGGTAGGTTTTACCATTTCTAGACCAGTTGAATTCAAACTTTTCGATATTCTGTCTTTGCAGTTGTCTTAGTTCTAATTCGAGACGGCCAGCTCCCTCCATCTCGGCATAAACAATTCCACGGGCTGCATCGATTCCCAGAAGATTCATGGGCTTAGCAGCGGCAGATTTCAAGTAATGTACCTTTACAGGAATCTTCCCTGCATACTCCTTGAAATAATCCTGAGAAAATCCCGTAATGGGGGCAAAACAAGTGGAGGCCAAAAGAATCCACTTAAAGAAAAAATATAAAGGTTGTCTCATTGATACCTCCTCAGCCAGTCATCCCGACGTTTTTCGAGACGATCAATTTGTTCGGGTCTGCCAATTTTTTCGTAGCAGTAAATCGCTTGATCAAAGGCTTTCTCTGCCCACTTGCCTGATGATGCATACCTGGAGGTTGTATCATCAAAATGACGGGAAGCACCGGCGTAATCTCGAATCTCTTTGAGGCACTCCCCCATCATGTAGGAACATTCCCCTTTCAATTCCATCGAGCTTTCATCGCTATCGCGGGCTTCACCAAAAGTTGTCTGTGCGAGTATAAATTTTTCATTATCCTTATCTGATTTGGCAATTTCAAAAAGAGCATAGCCTTTTCTTACTCTAGCCTCATTGGATTTAACATGCCATGGGGCATTGGTGATGGCCGCATCGTAACTGGAAGCAGCTTCTGAAAAATCACGGTTTTTATCATGAACCTGACCCACGATATAATTTGCAGAGAAAAGCAGTTCCCCTTCCGCATTAGGAAATACCTGAGTTAGTCGTTCCATAGCAGCTAACGCATCATTGAGGGAGTTTTGATTGAGCATTTTCTCCCCCATCCAAACAAGCACACTTGGGCTTGCTGCCGGAAACTCATTCGTTTGCGGGTTGTACCCTGAACCAATCCTCGAACCAATTCGGTCTAAGTTTGCCCGCATTCGCAATTCCAGGGTTTTTTGGTTCCCAGATTCAGCTTCCTGAAGCATGGAGGCAAATGCCTTAGAAGGGGATAAATCTTTGGGGAAACCGGCCTGTAAATTCTGATATTTTTTAAGATAGCCCTTAAATTTTTCGATGTGAGCCGGGTTATTAAAAATTCCTCCTCTAAATTTAACGATCTCCTCATAGATCTTGGGATCCATGTCTTTATACTGGGAAGATAGATAGGTCAGGCTTTTGCTGCGATCCAGGATGATTTCTTCGATTGTACCTGAGACCTGTTGCTCGATTCCCTTACGGTCAGTAAATGAGAAAGATACTGCCTCGGACGGGTTTTGCAGTTTTTCAAGGATTTCTAAAGTCTGCCCAAAACGCTTCTCATAGTATTGGTACTTCTCACAATATTTCTTGAGAATGTCATCCACCCCGAGGTTGTTGGGATTGTTTCCAAATTTTCGGATATCTTCGAAATAAAGTTGTAACATAGCAGAGGGTTGCCCGAGCTTTTCCTTGGCAAAACCAATTTTCTCGGTCGCTTTGGCGACTTGAGCACCTTCCCGGGAACCGAAGTTCTGCATGTATTGGGAGTAAAGAAGTTCAAGGGATTTGTAGCAGGCCGTCGATGCCGCGTCGTAAAGTTCTTCAAACTGTAGTTTTCCATCCCCATTCATATCATGGTTCTCAAAGACCATGGGGAAGGAATCACCCAAATCGTTTTGAACCGAGCCAAACTCACTCTTGCCCACACATTTATCCGAGTCTTTATCAAAAGTGAGAAAATGGTTTACCAAACCTTCAGGGTTTTCTCCGACTCTTTCGAGCAACCCGCCCTCATTGGCAGTGGAGTCTGAAATTAAACCAATTTCCTGAGTCTTTTCACGAACCATCGAGTAACTGGTCCGGGCCTGCCGAATTTGTTTCATACTCGGTTGGGTATCTGGTCCGAGTCCACTGGTCGCAAGGTCCCCCATACTTAGGTAAACTTCAGCGACTAACTTATCTTCAGGAAAAAGGGTGACGAATTGCTGAAATAATCGGATCGCATTTTCATTGTCCTGAGAACCTTGGAATGAAACCGCCAATCGAAACATAGCCTGCTTGGCATATTCTTCGTCTGGAGAAAAACGTGCACTCGCACCCTCGGGCCATGAACCCACAATTTCTTCACCCCCCGATGCAATGGTTCTACCCGAGCCAGCCTTGGTAGTAATTTTCCAAAGGGATCCATTGGTCCAGAGGAAATAGCCTTCTCCATTGGAGTAAACTGGATGATTATTTAGTTTCACCACTTCCATCTTGCCCCCTTTATCCTCATACATGGGGAGGAAAACTCCATTGGGGTTTGGGGCTTCAACTGGTTCAGTTTCTTCTTCGGGTTCTAAAATTTGAGGCTCTAGAGAATCTTCCAGCTTATCTTCGACAAGCTCGTTGGTTACAGAAACGGGATCTTGCCCAGTTGGAGCTTCTTCTGCTGTTATAGGATCGTCACCTCCGCAGCCTAATGACAGGAAATAGAGGAAAGAAAAAATAACACATGAAGGAATTGTAATAACCTTCGAAAAACTTTTGGATTGAGAGAAAATATTCATAATCAGTTCTCAGAAACGGCTGCCTCATCTAAAGGTAAACCATCGATACTCACTCCAACGACTGCCCCTAGAAAAGGTTTCGCTGCGTCGTAATTTCCACTGGCAAGGAAAGCCAACCCGCTCATGTAATTAATGCGTCCCATTGCCTCGGTGCCCTGTAGTTCCTTTTTATTGGCATAACCAGCGGATGAATTGAAGGAACCATTTTCAAACCCAGCAAACTTTCTTAATAACTTATCAAACTCCTGACGCTTGAAGAATTCTGCACCCATCATGCCGATAAACTCTCTGGAGTATTTGTGCTCAGGCATGACTTCGAGGAAATCATCGCAAAGTTCGAAAAACCGAGCCTGATACTCATCCGCCTTCGCTTTGGCTGCAGCGGCTTTTTCTTTATCCACCGTTGCAAGGGAGGATTGCAATTCTTCCACAACCTTCATTTGCGTCACAGCCTCCTGCCTGTAAGCATTCGCCATGATGAAGGTAACATCCGGTCTGAATTTGATCAGTTCTTTATTCGCCAAGTACTCTTCACCCAGTTCGATGGATTTTTCACGATGCTTTACGGTATTTGCGGATGCAAATGCAGCGTAGATAAAGTTTTCTACCATCTCATGTTTTGGGAAATCTTTATAC
>JAQCIX010000092.1 GCA_027593365.1 Verrucomicrobiota bacterium | reverse complement strand
TATAGCGATCCCTTCAAAATCTAGACAACGAAAGAACAGGTTTCTTCCCCCGTCTGTGGAGGACATTGTCGTGGTCGAAGCTCATGTGCGGGATTTAATGGGGCATGCACCATTGGACTTGGAAGAAAACGAGAGGCTTGGGTTTAGGGGACTCGCAAAATGGCTCAAATCGAAGAATTCTTATTTGGATCAACTCGGTGCAAATGTGGTCGAGTTGCAACCAGTGCAAGAATTCGATGCTAAGTCTAAATGTGAATACCATTGGGGGTATATGCCCATTAATTTTTTCTCTCCCGCATCCGTCTATGGAAGTGATCATATGGATGGAAGTGTTATTGATGAATTTTCTGAATTAGTTGAATCTATTCATGGTGCCGGGATGGCGGTTGTGATTGATGTGGTTTACAATCATGTGGGAATTCCTCCTCACCTTATGCATGTAGACCGAGAGTTATATTTTCTAACAGGAGAGTCTGGAGAACTTACGAACTACAGTGGATGCGGGAATGATTTGAACTGCGATTCCCAACCGGTAAGAAAGCTCATCCTTGATAGCCTTATCTATTGGGTTGAAGTTTTTGATGTAGATGGCTTTCGTTTTGATTTAGGTGAGTTGCTCGGGTACGAATTTCTTGCTGAAATAGAGTCCGAACTTAAAAAAATCAAACCAGGCATTCTCCTGTTTGCAGAGCCCTGGAGTTTTCGGGGTAGATTGCCAGATCAAATGAATCAAACCACCTATGCCTTATGGAGTGATTCATGCAGGGAGCAACTTCTATTGTTTGCTAAAAATCATGCTGGAAATGGAGCGGTTCTCGAGCTTTTGAGAAATGGTTTGGATAAAAATAACCGCTATGCATGCCAGTCCGTGAACTATTTAGAGTCCCACGACGATTATGCACTTGTAGACCGATTTCGTGATTTGTTCCCCTTTGATGATGGGGCTGCGATAGATCAAGAACTTGTCAGCCGGGTCATGCTTGCACTCGGCTTGCTTCTGGTTGCTCCAGGGGTTCCAATGCTTAGTGCTGGTCAAGATTTTTTACGTCATAAAAGAGGGATTCGTAACACATACCTTGAAGGCGAAGTGAATGCCCTGGATTATTCAATGGAGCACATGTTTCACAAGGAGGCTGCCTTTGTGAGAAGTATGATCCGTTTGCGTTTATCTAACCACGGAAGAAGGGCGAGGCGATCCCATGCAGACGAATGGCAGCTTTTTTCATTCTTTGAAGACAACTCATCAAGTGTTGCATTTGGATGGGCGAATCAAGAATTAACCGAGAGGTATTTGATCACCGCCAACTCATCCATTTCAGAACTACATCTAGATCTACCGGAGCCTTGGGGTAAACCGAAAGAAGTTTTAGCTAGGTATGGCTCTTCTGGGTTAAGCCCAGCTCGAATTGAAGCATTATCCTTTAGCTGGTTTTCTTACGGAGAAGTTTAGCCCTCGAGTGAATCGAAAATTTCCTTGGCTAAACCATACCTCAAATTGTGGAACGAGTGAGTGAGTGTTTGGCTGCCAAATAGACTCATGATTTCCAAAACGGTGAGTAATCCATAGGGGAAAACATCGGCTCTGTCTGTGGGTAATAGAGGGAAGTGATCCACCCGCTCAGAAACTTTTAACCCGCAAATGGTCTCGGTCAGGGATTCGAGGTCACTCCGATGGATACAAGCATGATCGGTTTCATTATTTATTATCTGTAAGATTTTTCTGCAAAAAACAATCGTTCCTCCTGTCCCAACTAGCTGTTTTTCGTCCTCGAAAAAGTGGGAAAGTTTACCCGCAATGATTTCTCTGACATAAGTTCGTACCTTTTTCTGGTTTTCAGGTGTAATGATCTCCTGATTAAAAGACGGATCTACCCGGGCAATGCTTACCGCACCAATTGGGAGGCTGAGGACTTCCTCTAGTGTTCTATTTTTTATTTGGATAAACTCTACACTGCCACCTCCGATGTCTAAGGCTGAGTAGTTTACGAAACTTTTGATGTTAGGATCTGTATTGAGACCCTTGGCTACACCTTGTGCTTCTTCCTGCCCGGTAAGTATTTTTATTTGAAAGCCGAACTCCTTTTCTACGAGTAAGGAAATTTGTTGGCGATTGGATGATTTTCGAAAAGCTTCAGTTGCAACAGCTTGTACTGTATCGACCGCATGCGTTTTGCAAATTTTCATAAATTCCCGAATACACTGAAGTAGCAAATCAGATTTTTTTTCCTCAATGAAATGTTGACCATCTGCTTGAAGAGAGATCAATCGGCAGGGAAGAGAGGATTGATCCAAGACAACGAAATCCATAAGGGAGGAAGCGTGTGGCTTCTCCGCGATTAAAAGTTTACAGGTATTGGATCCAATATCAATGAGCCCAACTTTCATTTCTATCTTCTCTTAAAAAGAATAGTCTTGTGGAGCAATCACGAGGGTAAACTCACCTTTCCCACTGCTTTTAGACTGTTGCTCAATGACTTCAGCAATCCGACCTGTAAGGATTGATTCGTGCGATTTAGTTAATTCTCGAGCCAGGCAAACAAATCGATCTTCGCCCATAATTTCAGATATCAGGAGGAGAGTTTTTTGAATTTTATATTTTGATTCGTAGAGAACGATTGATCCTTCGAAAGCAATCCATGAATCGAGTATCTTTCTGGTTTGAGCACTTTTTTTAGGTAAAAAACCTAGGTATGTGTATTGATGAGTCGGGAGCCCCGAAACTGCAAGTGCTGTGAGGGCAGCATTGGGGCCAGGGATAGGTATGACTTTTAGTTTTTGAATGTGGCATTCTCGAACAAGACGAAATCCAGGGTCGCTAATGCATGGGTACCCGGCGTCGGATAAGAGTGCAACCTTCTTGCCTTGCTCAATTTCTTGGGCAATTTGCAGACTTTTTGCTTTTTCATTTTCTTCCCGGTAAGAAATGAGTTTTTTTTGAATTTCGAGCCGGCTTAATAATTTTCCTGTCA
Organism: Verrucomicrobiota bacterium; assembly: GCA_027593365.1. Lineage (GTDB taxonomy): Bacteria > Verrucomicrobiota > Verrucomicrobiia > Opitutales > Seribacteraceae > Chordibacter. The sequence continues at coordinate 3,777 of JAQCIX010000092.1, read as the reverse complement.
CCCGGGTATCCTCACAGGCAATGAAATCGCAGTTTACCAGAGTTTCAATTGCTCGGGAAGAGATGTCACCAAGGTTGCCAATGGGTGATGCAACTAAATACAGGCATCCGGATGATTTAGAATCCGGCAGCATAGCAAGGCTAGGAGGAACTAACGATTAAAGCCACCCCTGTCAAAACCGCCAGGCAAGCTGTATTCCCAACTCGCAGGTCGGCTTTGTGGGATCCTCGAATCATCCGGTGAAGCGGTAAAGCATCCAGTTAGTAGAGATGTGAGAATAGATGCGAAAAGAATGTAAATAGTCTTCATTACAAAAATTACAGAGTTTCCTCTTTTTCCGGAACTACATGGACGCTGTCGCCGGGGTTAAGATCTTGTGGATTGCCAAATTGCGGAAGAAGGTAAGCAAGGGAGAATCCTTGGCTAACACTTTGTATGCGAATGCGTGCCGCTTTCTTTTTCTCTTTCCATAGCGTGTAGACATCACCTAGCAAAACTCCGCGTTCACTACCCAATGGGAGTAATATCATGCCTGATTTTCCATCGACTCTTCCAACTGTCGAAGGGACTCCAGTTTCACCAATTGTCTTGGCTTGAGCTGCAAGCATAAGCTCAGCTTGGGATAATTTTGGAGGGCCATCCTCAGTGGGTAGAAATGGATTCACCGCGACTTCCTCATTCTGCTTCTCAACTTCTCCTCCTTGTTGTTTTGCAATCATTTCATCAATACCTCTTTTATAACCTTCGGCATCTGCCTTACGGATCTCGTCCTGAAGGGCAGCCATTTGTTCTTTTTGTTCGTTTCGAAGGGTATCAACAAACTCCTGATGTTCCTGAGCTGCTTTGATTTTCTGTTCTTCCAAACCAGCTACGATCCGATTTAATTGTTCCTCTTTTTGTTCGGCCGCTTCTTTTTCAGCCTGACGATCCTCTTTTTCTCTTTTAAGGTCTTCTTCAAGGCCGGCAACTTTAACGGTTAATTCTCCCACTTCTCCTTCGAGTTGTTCCTTACGCTCTTTTTCTTTGGCATAAAGGTTTTGGTATTCCCGAAGCTCTTGGTCTCGGGCAACGACCATTTCACGAAGTTTGGAGATCTCTTTAAACTTATCATCCCGGTCTTTGTAAAACATACCAATCACAGTCCTCAAGCGGTTGGGGCGGGTAACCCCACGAATGATGGTCCCATCCTCAAGCTTTAGATCTTCTTTGGGGAATTTAGATTCATCCGAAAAGGGATCCTTGAAACTTGAGGGAGAGCTAAGTTTAACAGCCGGGTTGGACTGCCAAGTTTTGCTTTCTGGGTTCCATATAAGGGCATCTACGCCATATTCTAGAATCAAGTTATTAAGACTTTCACCATATTCAGGGTTTCGGAGGATGGCTTTCTCGGCGGAGGAAAGAGAGTCGTTAGCTAAAAGAAGGGGGTTCTCGTCGTTTTGACCAACAGGATCATTTGCGTCAAATATTTCAAAGAAGGAGGATTTCTTTTCATCAATATCTTTCCACTGAGCATCCCGTTCAGATTGTAGGATCGTGTAGGCGTCCGAGACCACTTCGTCCAAGAATGAATGACTCTGAGATGTGAAAGTTTCCCATTTGAGCCAGATAACTCCGGCCAATCCAATGAGGGCAAATGTGGCAAGCAATCGAAAAACTGTGGCTAAGGCTCTCATAAGAATTAATCAATCGCAGTTATGGAAGAAAATCAATCAAACATTCATGGCTTATTCATAAGCAGCGATCTTAAAAACCTGGGCACGGTTAAGCCCGTGCGTAGATATAATTTCAACTTCCAAGGATCGGACATTAGCAAGATCAAAAAGGTGAAACCGGTGACTTGAACGGTTGTTGGTCACTTGTTTGATCAAAGTCGATTTCCCTGTGTTTGAAGTATAATAAAGATTGTAGTCCTTAATTAGCGATAGAGGGGAAGCAATCGATGCTGATGAGGGGGTAGCTGGAGTCTGGTATCCAAACGACGGATCAAAAAACAGGTCGATTCTGGAAATGTTGACCGATTGATCCCAATTCACTTCAATAAATTCCGGATAAGCAAAATCTGTGGGTTGAGAAATCCAAAGATCCGGTTCTCTAGAAGGGCGAGAGTGCTCACTCTTCATATGTTCTACATCGTAGATTTTTTGAGGAGGGAATATTTCTACAATAGCACAGCGATGTGGAGTGGGACTATAATTGATAGGAACTGCGTACTCGCAGTATGGATTCGAGGCAGGGGCATCAGAAATAGAGTTGCGTGGATATAGAATTAAGTGACCCACTGGGGCATGTTTGCCCTCTAGTATGGTAAATTCTTGAGGGGATTGAATTTCAAGGAAATGCCAACCTGGATTTCGAATCTCAGCATCAAGTTTGACCTCAATCCATTGATTCCCTGATTTTTCGGTACGAACTGAACTAACTTCAATGCATGGACCTGGAATGTGGTAATTTTTCTGAGATCCTTCGAGTAAGCGAAGATCTAAGTCCTGGAGTTCCGGACAATCCATCAGGATTCGAATCCGATCTACTTGATCGGATAGAATGGGAAGTTGAAGCAGGCATTTTCGGGTCGGTTTTCCCTTGAAGCGGGGAAGGTGGCCCAAGTCATTTAGTCCCCAAGTTGTAGATGCATGAATGTGACCGCATCTTATAAGATTCGCTTCATCGGATAGAGGGGATTTACCGAAAGGATGATTTCTTTGCCTAAGCTCCTGATGTAAATTTTCTATGTGTCCTTTTTTAGCCAGGGTGTGGGGAAGTCTGTTTTGCTTCATACACCAAGTTGCACAAAACCCGACGGCCGCTCCCATGACCGATTGTGTGGGGGGGTGGGAGAGGCAGTTGGATGTGAATTCATCACATGAAATATGATTCCCTGCCCAAAATAAATTTTTGATCTTGGACGAAAATAAGGATCGGAGGGGAATCTCAAAAAAGTTAGGAAGAACAATCTTTTCTTGAGATGAAAAGCTGGATGAATGGGGAGGGGAAATCGGGGCCCGGCTGATTGCAACGGAGTCATCGAAGCTAGTCCCCATTGTGAGGTCAGCTTCGCTCAATGTATATTCACCTATTCCCCTGTATGAAAAATTGGGCAAGTTTAGCGGAGAGATTTTCTGAACAAACAGATTTTTGGCTGATTCTTTAAGTGGAGATCTGTTCTTGATGTAGTCCCAGGCTATCCAGCAGATCTCATCTTCGGTATTAAAACTTTCGTTCTCGCCAATCCACTCCAATCGATGAACGCCTAAAAGGTTTTCCTGAAGAGATTCCATGAGTGAAATTTGAGCAGGTAAGGCATTATCTTCCCATTTTGCTTGGATCCAATCGGGGCATCTAAATTCCAATGGATGATCACTTGTTTCGATTTCGAATAACAAGTGCTGTTTTTTCCTCTTCAAGCTAACTTTGTCTTCTGGGTTGAATGAGGAATGAAATTCTCCTGGTGCCTTGGCAACTTGGGCAAGCTCAGCAAACTCGGAACAATCGATGAAGTATTCCGAACGGTGTAAAATTTTTTCTCCCCTGTCTAGGTTTACCAGAAGGCAGGATTCAATGCGGTTCAGAGAGGAGTTTAGCACGGTCTCCAGGCAATGATATCCCAATGATACTGAAATTTCATTGTAACGAGAAAGAAGAGAGTAGAGTGCTCTAGCCTGGCCAGTGTAAGTGCCTTCGGTGTTTTCCTCGCGCAAGCATTGTAGAATTTCTTCACAAATACCCGTTTCACGATAAAAGGGGTTATTCGTGGATAGAGGAACATCAAATGGATGATGA
>JAQCIX010000091.1 GCA_027593365.1 Verrucomicrobiota bacterium | reverse complement strand
TCCTCCGATGGTTTAGGGAGAAACCACCTACCGGTTACTTCATTGGTCTTACCCGCATCATGCCAATTCTCCCATGCTCGGGTGGCTTCCATTTTCCAAAGGTAGTTCAGCCGCTGCCCACAGGGGACGAAGGGCATGTAGTTACGAACATACAGATAGCGCTTGTTGCGAATCGCCCGTTGGTTATCAAATCGCTCATCCATCCGCTCACGGTAGCTTACATGATAAGGTCTCTCCGCTTCACGGCCCTTGCCTAAGAAAATTTTTCCCTGCATAACTTCAGGAACCTCTGCCCCGGCGAGGGACAACCAGGTCTTGGGCATATCGATAAAGCTGACCAACCGATCGATTTTAGAACCGGGCGATTCCGCGGGCCACCACGCCCGAAACTTTTCAGGTATCCGAATGATCAGGGGGCAATGGGTACCGCTGTTAAATAAATGTCGCTTACTTCGGGGAAGCACACCTCCGTGGTCGGAATTGTAAACCACGATGGTATTTTCGGAAAGGCCATGCTGGTGCAATTGCTTGAGAAACTTACCCACTTCTGCATCCATTCTTTTTACCGCATCGTGGTAATGGGCATAGTTTTTACGGATCGTGGGAATATCGGGATGATACTTCGCCAACTGAATATCCTTGGGAGAATGGGTTGTGTTGTCCACCTCTCCAAAGGCACGACTCTCATGGGAACTTGCCACATTGATCACCTGAAAGAAGGGCATTCCTTGTTTGAGCTTCTTCCATTCGAGCTTGGTAGAATCCCAGCATTCATCATCTGATCGCCCCCCGATGTTGTAATCGGTCTTGCGGACATTGGCGCAGTAGTAGCCAACCTCTTTCAAATAATCAGGGTAGTATTTAAACTGATCATGCGGGATGGGATAGCGACTGCGCATCGGTAGGGTTCCCAAAGATACTGGGTGTACCCCCGTAATCCATCCACTTCGAGAGGGTGCACAGACCGGGGCATTGGCAAAGCAGTTCATGTATTGAAAACCCTCGGATGCCAGCTTGTCGATATGAGGAGTTTGGGCATGGGGATTCCCGTAACACCCAACCCAGTTCACATTGTTGTCCTCACTGGTGATCCAGAGAATATTGGGGCGTTCCGATCCATCGGCCGAAAATTTTGGGAATAAACCAAAAAGGATGAGCAAACTGGCGAAGCAATTCAACTTGGGCATAGAGAGATATTCAGGAAACCGAGTTGCCCAAGCAACTCTTAATGAAACGGTAGATTCCTTGAATTTTTAGGGTTTGGATTGTTCTGCCAGCAACTTTTGATCGGTATTCAACGAATGCGTAGATGGGCGGTCACCGGAAAATGATCCGACGGGTACCTCCCCTCTCGGTTGGTTTGCAAAATGGATGCTTCGATTACTTTCACACTGGGTCTTATCATAATGTAATCGATCTTGGGCCCATCGGACTGACCGGTAAACCCGTTATATGTACCCACCTTTTTTCGATCCGGATAAAGAACTCGAAAGGAGTCCACCATTTGCATACCTAGGTTCTGCCTTGCTTCAGAATTACCCTTAATAATTTTCAAGGTTTCACTATCCTCAGGAGCATTAAAATCTCCCATGAATACAAACGGGGTTGTTTTGGCTTCCCCCTGAATGTGTTCCATGATCATACGGGCACCCTTTTCGCGTGCTTTTCTGGAGCCATCATCCATGTGGGTATTATAAATATAAATGGTTTGTTGAGACTTACGATCAAGAAGCCCTACCCATGTACAAATCCGATGATGGGCACTGCCCCAGCTCTTCGATGGCTCGGCTGGGGATTCCGAAAGCCAAAAGCTTCCAGAATCCGTTAGCTTAAATCGTTCCTCTAAAAAAAGAATGGCAGAATACTGACCTTTGGCACCGCCCATCGATCCCTCTCCCACTTTTCCGTACTGAGGGAATTCATTGCTTAGTTCTTTCAACTGAAATGAGTTCGCCTCCTGTAAGCCTAATACATCAGGGGCATAATCTTTAATCACACTATAAACAAGGTCCTTGCGGCTCTCCCAATGATTCTCTCCATCCCTGGCAAAGCTGTTGCGAATATTAAAGGACATCACCCGCAGATCTGTATTATCCTGATCTGCCGCCCAAAGAGATAAGCAACCTGTAAAGATGGATACAAATGATAAGTGCAACCAAAGAAAGAGGATTCGTGTTAGATTCATATTCTTCTTAGTATCTTTTCGGTGTTCTCTATTGATACGTCAATGGTGCCGTAGCGATTGAATCATCTAGGGTAGTAAACCTGATCCAGTGTGCCGGAAAAGCAGATGGAAAAATATAGTCCACAAGATTGTGTATCAGAGAACTTTGGTTTAACTACATTCGATGACTAAACAACTTTTAACACCCACTCAAATTGGGGATTTAGTATTAAAGAACCGAGTTATTCTTGCTCCGATGACACGCACGCGAGCTACACCGGATGGATGCCCAACAGATCTCATGGCAGAATATTACGGGCAACGTGCATCAGCAGGCTTGGTTATTGCCGAAGCAACTGGGGTAGACAGTAGTGCAATTGCCTGGATGAACATGCCAGGCATTTATAATGAAGAACATGTCGACGGCTGGAAAAAGACGACTCAGGCAGTACACAAAAAAGACGGTAAAATTTTTCTGCAACTTTGGCATCCAGGCCGAGCCACCCACAGTCTATTGATCAATGGCCAGCAACCCGTAGCCCCATCGGCCATTCGCCTGGAAAATAATGAAACTCACACTCCGGATGGCAGTAAACCCTATGAAGTCCCCAGAGCTCTGGAACTCGAAGAAATTCCGCAAATCATCGCAATGTTTAGAAAAGGTGCAGAGCTTGCAAAGGCTGCCGATTTCGACGGAATCGAATTACACTCGGCCAACGGGTATATACTTGATCAATTTTTGCAGTCCAAAACAAACCATCGAACCGATGAATACGGTGGAAGCATCGAAAACCGCTACCGATTACTCGATGAGGTTGTTCGTGCCGTCGGAGAAGTTTTTGCCTTCAATCGGATAGGTGTCCGCCTGTCACCCAATGGGGTATTTGATGATATGGGTTCTCCGGATTACCGGGAACAGTTCACTTATGTGGCCAAGCAACTCAATCAATATGGCTTATCTTACTTACATGTTATGGATGGGCTAGCTTTTGGATTTCATGAGCTTGGTGAACCCATGACCCTTCAGGAATTCCGTGCGGTATTTAAGGGGCCGATTATGGGTAACTGTGGATACACCGAGGAGACTGCAGAAAAAGCAATAAACGAAGGCCATGCAGATATGATTGCATTTGGTCGCCCCTTTATCAGTAACCCAGACCTTGTCGAACGATTCGCGTCCAATGCTCCACTTGCAGATGATGCAGATCCTTCCACCTGGTATAGTTCCTCAACTGCCGAAGGGTACACCGACTTCCCATCCAAAACGCTGTAAATTAAGAGGCTCTAGTCAACTTTTATGAACGACCTTAAAAATAAGCAATCCGGTCTGCTCTTTGGCTCTTACTGTGCAGATGCTCTTTCCCTTGGTGTGCACTGGATTTACGACTCCCAAGAGTTGGCAAAAAAACACGGACGAGTGACTGACTACAAGGCACCTGGTTCTGATTCTTACCACCCCCATAAGCAAGCGGGGGATCAGGGGCATGTGGGAGACCAGTCCCTTTGCCTCTTACAATTTCTTTCAAGAGAAAAAAAGTGGGATCCTCCCATGTTTATGGATGAGTGGCTTGGGATGTGGCCCAGTTACAACGACTACATCGATGGTGCAACCAAAGCCACCTTGGCCAATGTTCAAAATCAAACAGACAAGACTCAGGGCGGCAGTGATTCGGTTGAAATTGCCGGACCTTCTAGGATTGCCCCACTTATTGCATTTCTTTCCAACTCTTCTGAAAATGAAGTGGTGAAAGCAGCGGTTGAACAAACCGTACTTACCCATCGATCCGAGGAGGCCGAAGAAACTGCGATCTTTCTTGCTCAGGCAGGTTATCGTCTGATGCACGGATCCAACCTGTATGATACCCTCAATGAAACGGCTCCCGAATGGGCACTCAAAAAGGCAAACAGTGTACTCTCAGAAAATGCTGTAGGCGCGATTAGTAAATTAGGACCAGCCTGTTCGATTTCATCCGCCCTCCCCTCCGTTCTTTATTTAGCCATAAAGCACGGAGATGATACAGAGACAGCTTTTATTGAAAATGCCATGGCAGGAGGAGATAATTGTGCACGTGGACTAGCCTTGGGTATCCTCTTGGGTTCGGCCAATGGCCTTTCTTCCATTCCTGAATCTTGGATTAAAAATTTGGAGGCCCAGATTACATTGAACCAGTTTCTCGAACAAGTTAGCCAAATAAGCCAGACTGAAAAGCAGACTCAGAACTAGAGTCGAAATCTTTTCACTTATTATTTCTTAGTTTTAAAAGTTTTTGTTTAGTCTCCCGACCGTATCCAGTAATTTCTATACGGTCCTGGAATACATTTGCTATGGAATAGGCGGTTTCATTCGTATCCACCATGCCTTTGCAGGTAAGGTAGTGAATTCCATTTTTGATCCCATACTTGCCCTTGTGGTTGTGCCCATTGATATAAGCCTTTACGCAGGAAAACTCTTCCAAGAGGGCGATCACTTCTTTTGCATTCCATAGGTTGTGTGGATCGGGAGGATAGACGGGGAAGTGGCAAAAGAGAGCAACCTTTTCCTCTGAGTCCTCAGCCTTCTCTAAAGTTTTCCGCAACCACATTAATTGCTCCTGCCCAACTCCTCCATTCCACCTTGGGGACTGGATCTTGTTTTCACGGTAATACTTTTCTGATTTTCGGTACCCTTCGCTGTCTTTTGGATATGCAATAAAACTAAGGTCATTTCCATCGAGGCATACAAACCGCCAGTCTTTGATCAAAAAGTCATAATATTTCGATGGCATGCCCAGTTTGGACGGAACTCTTTCCTTAAACTTGTCTGCGACCTCAAAATCATGATTACCCAACACATGATAGCCCGGGGCATCTAAAGAATCATAGATTGGAAGTATCTCATCAAAACTGGAAAAATCCCGGTCGATAAAGTCCCCCAGATGAATAACAAAGGATAAATCTTCCTTGTTAAAATGCTCCACGCACTGATGTAGCTTTTCCTTGGACGCAGAATATTTTCTCTGCCCTCTATCCGGAGCCTCGCAGTATTGGCAGTCCGCGATCGCACCAAAGGAGAATTTGTATTTGGTATTCTTTTTTTCTTCAGCAAGTACAGATGCACATAGTGCAAAAGAAATAAGTCCTAATAACCGAATCATTCAACCTCGTGGATGGTGTGGTCGATTCGACCAGAGAACGCCTGCCCGCTGGCTGATTTTAATTGATAATCAATCTGCACCATGTGGGCGGGGTGGAGGTTGGGCACATGTAATGCGACCGTTTTTCCGTCTTCCAAAAGTTCGACTTTTTCCAGCTTCAAATCATTTAAAGGAATTTCTGGAGAACCATAATTGGATGTCCATTTTAAATCCCACGCTCCAAATTTATATTTAGATAAATCATTGGCTTCCGCGGGACTGAGGGACCCGTAAAACCCAACTTCGATCCGGTCCTTCTTTACCTTCAATGAACTGGGAAGGTAAACCGGTTTCCCCGTGTATCGAATACGGTCAAGCCCGCCATGACCTTTGGCATTGGTCTGCCACCCTTTTAGTCCGGAAACATAAAGCTGGCCATCTGCAGGGTTAATCCGGGCACGCATCGCACTACTTGATAGTTCGATCGGAATACGAGATACCCCTCCCTGCATCTGCCCATTCTTTTCTTCCTTAAGAACGACATAGAGTTTGCTTTGCCCATAGGACATATGGAGGAGTTGATCTTTGAGCGGACCCCACTTATCACTGGTCACCCAGACCTGCCCACCGCCGGAATTATCCACTCCGCGCTTTTTACTCATCCAAACCAGCGGTTTCGGTGATTCCTCAGGAAAGTGCTGAAAGCCAGGGCGGTTCATAAAGGACCTGCGGTATTCCCCCCAATTTGTGTAAGGTTCTTCGTAGCCGGCAATCGGAGAGCTTCGTAAGTTACGATCCCCTCTGTAGGAATCGACCACGCCGTTGAAGCTTCCCGGTTTCACCCAGTTGAGAGGCGCGGTAGGTACAAAGCTGCCCTCATTATCACCCGTGGTAACCTCACCATTCGGTCCCACTCCGATTCCATTGGGTGCACGGAACCCACTGGCAAAAATAGATAGTTCATCACCAGAAGGAGAAATTTTCAGGACGCAACCATGGTGCCGACCCAACCTCTCAAACCCGGCTCCCCCTGCCCGGACCGGGCAACCCATACTGAAGTAGAAATTTCCCTGAGGATCGGTTTGCAGATCGAAACAGAATGCATGAAACCCTTCGGTGGCATCCCAGTCATTGTTAAAATTTTCGAGAAAGTCCGCCTCACCATCGTTGTTCAGATCATGGAAGCGGGTAATCTGATTGTCTCCGACAGTATAGATTTTCCCGTCGACGATCTTCAGCCCTAGGGGCTCGTGTAACCCGGTGGCAAACCGTTTCCATTTGAGGTTTTGCAAATCATCGTCGATGCCAGAAACGATCCAAACATCCCCGTCCCATGTACAGACAGCCGCGGTTTTTCCATCGTCAAAAAAATCAAAAGCACCAATTCGCATACGCGGTTCGTATTGGTTATTAAAAGGGATTCCGAGGGTATCGACCACATAGGCATCGGTCTGGTTTTCGGAAACTTTGCCCTTTGTCACAAGG
>JAQCIX010000090.1 GCA_027593365.1 Verrucomicrobiota bacterium | reverse complement strand
AATTAAGCTAGTTTTACTGCGAAGAAATCCTTCCTTATCAGCATCCAACACGGCAACAAGCTCAACTTCAGGGAGGTCCAGTCCTTCCCTTAACAAATTTACTCCCACAATCACATCGTATTCTCCTGCCCGAAGGTTCCGGAGGATCTCAACCCGCTCGATTGCATCGACATCGGAGTGGAGGTATTCGACCTTCACATCGCGTTCTCGCAAGTACTCGGTTAGGTCTTCAGACATTCTTTTGGTCAGGGTAGTGACGAGGGCACGATTTCCTCTTTGGACTACTTTTCTGATTTCTCCAATACAATCCTCCACTTGACCTGATATTGGTCGGATTTCCATTTCAGGATCCACGAGACCAGTTGGACGGATTAATTGTTCAGCGATCACCGTACTTTTTTCGAGTTCCAAATTCCCAGGGGTTGCGGATACGAAAATAGTTTGCCCAGTCACCTCCTCAAATTCATCCGGTTTCAATGGACGGTTGTCCAGTGCGGAGGGAAGTCTGAACCCGTATTCAACTAATTTTTGCTTTCGCGAAAAATCTCCATGAAACATGCCACCGATTTGAGGAATAGTCACATGACTTTCGTCAATAAATAAAACGAAGTCCTCCGGGAAGAAATCAATTAGGCACCATGGACGTTGACCGGGTTTGCGCTGGGATAAATGACGGGAGTAATTTTCAATGCCGTTGCAAAATCCAATTTCTCGTAACATTTCAAGATCATATTCAGTTCGCATTCGGATCCTTTGAGCTTCCAGCAAAAGATTGTCTCTCTCAAAGGATGAAACTCGCTCCTCAAGTTCCTTCTCAATCGATTTACAGGCGATCTCTACCTTATCTTTGGTGGTAACATATTGGTTGGCCGGATAAATTCGGTAATTTTCAAATTTTCGGATCGTTTCGCCGGTCAGAACATCGAATTCTCTTAAATTCTCAATTTCATCGCCCCAGAATTCAACTCGGAGAGGATTTTCTGCATAGGCCGGGAATATATCAACGACATCGCCACGTACCCGAAACCTGCCCGCACGGAGATCCATATCGTTTCGATTGTAAAGACCAGATACTAATTGAAGAAGGAATTCGTCTCTAGATATCTCAGTCCCTACAGAAAGCTCGACGGATAGAGCCCGAAAATCATCCGGTGATCCTAACCCATAGATACAGGAGACACTGGCGATCACAATGACATCATTTCGGCTGATTAATGAACCCGTGGCGGCTAATCGCAGGCGCTCTATTTCTTCATTTATGGAAGAGTCTTTTTCAATAAAGGTGTCGGTGGAGGGTACATAAGCTTCCGGTTGGTAGTAATCGTAGTAGCTAACGAAATATTCCACTGCATTGTTGGGGAAAAAACTTTTAAATTCAGAATAGAGCTGAGCTGCTAAAGTTTTGTTATGGGAAATAATCAGTGCGGGTCGCTGAATTTCCTGAATGATGTTGGCCATCGTAAAGGTTTTTCCAGAACCTGTAACGCCGAGTAAAGTTTGCTTTTTGTTTCCTTCCTGGATCGATTTTACCAACTTTTGAATGGCTTCGGGTTGGTCTCCCTGTGGGGAGTATTCTGCAGAGAGTTGAAAATTCACCCAAAATTAGGATAAGTCCGCTTTGTAGTACCCCGATTCACCTTCACTTTTCCCAATAATGGCAGCTGCACAACTGTCTCCCAAAACGTTGATCATCGTACGGGACATATCGAGGATTCGGTCGACCACATAAATCATACTGACTCCTGTCGCAATGGATTGCTCATCAAAACCAACAGCTTGAAGAATAACCAAAATGGCAACAAGGCTAGCTGAAGGAATACCAGCTACCCCAACAGAGGTTAGAAGGGCGAGTAAGACTACGAAAAATTGGGTAGCCCAACTCATGTCGATTCCAAAAAACTGGGCAAGGAAGATGACCACAACGCATTCAAAAAGGGCGGTGCCATCCATATTTAGGGTTGCACCCAGGGGTAGGGTGAATCCACTAATTTTAGAGGATACACCTACGCGTTTGTTGGTGCATTCCATCGTCACGGGAAGTGTCGCAGAGGAGGATGCAGTGGAAAATGCGGTGAGCAGGGCAGGACTCATGGCCCGGTAATGATCTAGGAATTTAATGCCCCCCAAGGTTTTAAGAAGTAGCGGTAAAACCAGCAGGGCATGAATGCCAAGCGCCAAGAATACAGTCATGGCAAATCCACCCATGAGCCAAAACATATCCAAGCCACTTTTAGCCAATGTGGGTGTGACCAATCCGAATATACCAATGGGGGCAAATCTTAGGACGAAGTGGGTGATCTTTAGAATAATTTCCTGTAATCCCAGCCAAAAGGAAAGCTGGGTTTTCTGAAACTCAGGCTTGGTTTGGCCAAGAAAGAATCCAAAGAGCAAACCAAAGCAGATCAGTCCGAGCAATTGTCCTTCGACTGCTGCGGTAAAGAGGTTGGGCGGTACCATTCGATGAAATATCTCCAGCAGGTTGGACCACCCACTATCTGCAACCTGAAGGGCACTTTCCAAAGAAGAAGGCTGAGCGGCATCAAGGTCATTGGATAATGCATCCCGAACTTCGGGATCTACGAACCCGGGACGAATGACATTTACACAGAGCAATCCAGTGGCGACAGCTAAAATGCCCGTCAACGAATAGATCAACAAAGTTTTGAGGCCAAGGCGCCCAAAATCCTTATCTCCTGCAATTTGAGAGACTCCGCAAATCACAGAAGTTAAGACCAGTGGAATAACCACCATTTTCAAAGCGTTCAGAAAAAGCTTTCCCGTAAATTCACAGAAACTAATCAGCCAAAGGATCCAAGAAGTAGAAGGGGCGGCACCATGTTGGAGATTAATCCAAATCCCTAGCCCAAAAGACAGCAACAGGGCGAAAAGTACTTTATGATGTAAGGATAGTTTTTTCATACTAATGAAAGAGTTCTAAAATTTGTTTTGGGTTTACCTCTGCGAGCGAAGCAGTAACAAGATCGGGTTTTAAATGCATAAACACATTTGCTGGGTGAGAGGTGGTTAACGCAACCGATTTCATATTTGCGTTTTGGGCAGCTTCAATACCGTGGGGGCTGTCTTCAAATACAACGCATTGAGCAGGCGAAACCGAAAGTCCCTCCGCTGCCTTTAAAAATACTTCAGGGTTGGGCTTCCCCAACTTTACATCTTCAGAACAGGCAGAGGCAGAGAAAAAATCCGACAAGTCATGCTGCTTGAGGGCAAGCTCCACATTCTTTCTTTCCGTGGATGTGCCTATACCACAAAGAAACTTTTGAGGGTCGAGTAGTTGCAGAAATTCCTTGGATCCTTTGGCCAAGGGGATTCCTTCGATAGAAGCAATTTCCCGATAGATTTCTTCTTTGCGGAGCCCCCACTTTTCAATGAGTTCTATATTTTTTGTCCAACCAAGGATTTCTGGAATAATGGTCTGGTTACGTTTTCCAAACCCAAGTTCAAAATGATCCTGAGGTAAAGGGAGACTTAATTCCTTAGCTAATTTTTCCCAGCTTTTAAGATGTATTTCTGAGGAGTCAACTACAACGCCGTCCCAGTCAAAAATAGCACCATGCAAGGGTTTCATTTAGCAATCATCGATAACCTTTTTATGCTTCTTTAAGACTAATGACTCCTTTTCTAAGTAAGACTAGAATAAGAATCATGGGATAGAATCCGAAAAAGTAAAATGATCAAATGTGACTATTGACAAATTGAAGGAGAAAATTTGCGGCTCCTGAAGCTGAAATCAATAGGTCGCTGAGAACAAATCAGATAGGGAAGAATCGGCTATGAGAGACTCTGGTTGTTGATTATGATTGGAAAAGCTCGGATGCTTTGTCCCAATCGACAAGGTTCCAGTAGGCAGCAATATAATCGGGTCTGCGGTTTTGGTAATTAAGGTAGTAAGCATGTTCCCAAACATCCAACCCGATAAGAGGCTCTCCGACCACATCAGCTACACCGTTCATCCAGGGGCTGTCTTGATTAGGAGTCGAACAAACAGCCACGGAACGGTCAGCTTTTTTGACCAACCACGCCCAGCCGGAGCCAAAGCGGGTGAGGGCCGCATTCGCAAATTCCTGCTTGAATTGATCGAAGCTTCCAAAGGCAGCGTTTATGGCACCTGCTAAATCTCCCTGCGGTTCGCCTCCGCCACTAGAACTAATCGATTGCCAGAAAAATGTATGATTCACATGTCCGCCCCCATTGTTGCGTACTGCGCCACGAATGCTTTCAGGAATGCTGGATAAATCTGAAATGAGCTCAAGAGCACTCAGGTTTTGCAAATCACTGTGGCCCTCCAAGGCCGCATTTAATTTGTCCACATAGGTTTGGTGGTGCTTGCCATGATGAATTTCCATGGTCCGGGCATCAATGTGAGGCTCGAGGGCGTTTGGGGAGTAGGGTAAGGGGGCGAGTTGATGTGACATAAAGCAAAAGGGAGTGAATATATCCAAATCAATCAATTCCGAAATGGAATTGAGGTCAAGCGGAGACTTGCTTTCTTTGCTTTTGAAAAAAGGCCTGAATTATGGCTTCACATGGTTTTAATAAAACGCCCTTTGTGACCTCTGGTTTGTGATTCGAGCGTTCCAGTAAATGCAGGCTGGCAGCACCGCCTAGGCAACCCATTTTGGGGTCCGATAAACCAAAAAAGACTTTCCCGATTCTTGATGTTATGGTGGCTCCAGCACACATCGGACAAGGCTCCTTGGTCACAAATAATTCACATTCATTGAGCCTCCAATCTCCGATTTTTCTTGCTGCCATGGTGATCGCTATCATTTCGGCATGTGCGGTCGGGTCGGTTTGGCTTCTCGTTTGGTTATGGGCGGTGGAGATGATTTCATTCTGATGCACAATCACTGCCCCGATCGGAACTTCATCCGCATTCCAGGCATCAATGGCCTGATTGTAAGCGTGTGCCATAAAAAAATCTGGATCCTTTTGGAGTGCGGAAGGATAGAGTTTTTGGAATGGGCAGGTACTCATTTAAGATTCAAGCACAGGGGTGAAATGCTCTTTACAAAGGAGGTATGTTCTTGGCTTGTATGATAAGGAGCATACTGATTAAATAGAAACTACATGCCTAATCAAGATGTAGTAGAAGTCGAAGGGAAAATCACAGCAGTTCTTCCCAGCACAATGTTTCGCGCAGAGCTCAAAAACGGTCATAAAGTCCTAGCTCATATTTCTGGAAAGCTTCGTAAACATTTTATCAAGATCACCGTGGGTGACATCGTGAAGATGGAGATGAGCCCCAATGATCTTGAAAAGGCACGAATCGTGTACCGCCTCAAAAATGCTGAGGTAAACCGAAATGCACCGATCCGAAGCTTTGGCCCCAGAAACAAGGGCAGAAAGTAAACCGCCTTCTTACCTACCATGAATATCATTGAATCTATTGGAAAAACCCCTCTCGTAGAACTTGTAAAATTTAGCAAAGACTCTCCGGCAAATATTTACCTGAAGTCTGAGTTTTTCAATCCGCTAGCCAGCGTTAAGGACCGAATCGGGGCGGCCATGATCGAAGCCGCTGAACTGGATGGATCACTTAAACCTGATAGTGTGGTGATTGAACCCACTTCAGGGAATACAGGGATTGCTCTTGCATTTGTTTGTGCGGCGAAAGGGTACAAATGTATACTGACTATGCCGGAGACGATGTCTAAAGAAAGGCGTATCCTATTACGCTTACTTGGCGCAGAAATCGTCTTAACTCCTGGACCCAAAGGTATGGGCGGAGCAATTGCCAAGGCAAATCAGCTACTTGAACAGCACGGGGATCGTGGGTTCATGCCTCAACAATTCAACAACCCTGCGAATCCAGCAATTCACCGGAAGACAACCGCAGAGGAAATATGGTCCGGTTTAGAGGGCAAGGTTGACTGTCTTGTCTCTGGTGTGGGTACTGGTGGAACTATCACCGGTGTTTCTGAAGTGATCAAGCAACGAAACCCGGACATGCTTACCGTAGCGGTTGAGCCAGCCGAGAGTCCCGTGATCACCCAAACAAGAAATGGGGAAGAAATTAAGCCTGGCCCTCACAAAATTCAAGGTATTGGAGCGGGATTTGTTCCGAATAACCTCAACCTAGATATCGTGGATGAAGTGGAGTTGGTTTCCAGCGAAGAAGCATTTGATATGGCTCGTAAAGTGAGTCTCGAGGAAGGAGTCCTTGCCGGGATTTCGACCGGTGCTACCATTACTGCCGCTTTAAGGATCGCCAGTCGTCCTGAAATGGCAGGTAAAAACATTGTTGCGATCGGTGCGAGCTGTGGCGAGAGATACTTGAGTACACCTCTTGCTGCGAAGGCAGTTGAAGAAGTGATGGATGCAGTGGCTGAAGATCTCTAATTCTTTCAGTTCTACATTTTTCTAAAGGGCCATTCTGACCCCAACTGATAATTCCTTACGGTGAGAGCCCTAGTTCGGAGGGTTAGCCGAGCCAGTGTAAAGGTTGAAGGCCAAGTAGTTGGGAAGATTAATCAAGGATTATTGGTTTACTTAGGCGTTCATCACGACGATGAGCACGAAGATTTGGATTGGTTGTCCCAAAAGATTCTTGGGCTTCGAATCTTTGAGGATGATTATGGTAAAATGAACCTAAGTGTTCTACCTGAACAAGGGATTTTGTTAATTAGCCAATTTACTCTCTTTGGGAACCTAAAAAAAGGATATCGTCCGTCCTTTAACCGAGCTGCAGACCCGAAAAAAGCGGAAGAGCTCTTCAATCAATTTTATACAAAATTAGGTACTCTTTTTCAGGGAAATCTTGCCTCTGGTGTTTTTGGAGCTGATATGAAAATTGAAGCCATCGATGATGGGCCCGTTACTATATGGCTTGATTCCCAAGAGCGAAATTATTGAGATGGCC